>JALYYZ010000136.1 GCA_030945985.1 Chloroflexota bacterium | reverse complement strand
GGAAGTGCAAAAGTATGCGACGAGCAAATAGAGATCACACGAGGGACCCTAGCACAGCATGAGGAGTTCCAGACAAAGCGGGAGCAGGCGAGCGCTGCAGGCGCTCATCGTAACACTGCTGGGACTTTCAGGTTTTACTACTGTGCTGTGGGCGGGCCGTAGCGCGCCGCCTGATCCGTTCTTCGCCGGCATTCAGCAGCGCTCGGTTCTAAGAGTGGGCATGGATCCAACTTACCCACCCTTTGATACTCTCATCAACCGCCAGCCGGCAGGCTATGATGCCGACCTCGCCGCAGTCCTAGCTGCCGACCTCGGTGTGCGCCTGGAGATCAAGACATTCGCGCTCGATACCCTGTACGATAGTCTGGAGCTTGGCCGGACTGACCTGCTGATCTCGGCCCTCCCGCTCATCCCCGAGCGGCAGGCTGATGTGCGCTACTCTACGCCGTACTATCAGGCTGGACAGGTGATTGTAGTGCGCGCAGACGAGAAGCAGATCGCGGCTAGAGCCGGCCTGGCGGGCAAGACTGTGGGCGTTGAACTCGGTTCAGAGGCTGATACACAAGCACGTAGGCTCGTTCGGGGTGACCTGTCTACCATGAACCTCGTTTCAACGTTCAGTTCACCGGCTGACGCTTTCGCAGCGCTCCGGAACAAGAGCCTGGACGCCGTGATCACAGACAACGCATCAGTCCAGGGATATGCGCAAAAGCATGCTGACGCTGTGACAATCATAGCGCCCCCGCTCACTAATGAGCCCTACGTCATCGCTATGCCGGCAGGAGCTACCCAGCTTGCAGGACTGATCGATGCAACTCTTGCTCACCTTAGGGAATCGGGCCGGCTCAGCACTTTGATGGGCGAAACCAGTAGGCCGTGAAGGGTGGCATAGTGTGTTGTTCCGGCTCACATTAGGAGTTCTGATTGACAACATATGTGAAGGTCGGATATGATTTGCTATTCTAGGGCCCTAGTTGGAGCGAAAGGTTCATGTCCATAAATGAGTTGGCGAGTTATCTCTCGCTGGGCGTTGGCGTAGTTCTTGCCATTCTGTTAGGTGTGCAGTCCTCACGAGTTGGAAAACTGCAACGGCAGATGCGGGCTCTCGGGCGCGGAGCTGGTCTGAGTGCCCAATCGATGTCGCTTGGTGAGTTGGTATCAAGGCAAGCTGAGCGCCTGGAGACTACACGCATGGAAGTTGATGCGATTGCGAAGCAGGTTGCCGTCCTTGACACTGCGGTGGCCCAAAGCGTGCAACATGTCGGTCTGGTGCGCTTTAATCCTTTTTCCGACACGGGTGGCGATCAGAGCTTCGCAATTGCTCTCCTCGACGGGAACAGCGACGGAGTGGTGATCAGCAGTCTCCATAGCCGTACAAGTACGCGCTTCTACGCCAAACCTGTGAAGGCAGGGGCATCTGCTCTATCTCTTTCCGACGAAGAGATGCAAGCACTACAGCAAGCAAGAGAAGGCCGAAAGGCATAACAGGTCAGTGGGGGACGTAGGCATTGATTTGGGTGCCGGTAATACAGAACAATTTCTGAGAACCTCACAAGGGCATAACAACCAGGAGCCACTACTTTATGAACATGTTGCGCCAGATAAGGGAGAGGAAAGGCCTCACTGTATCTCAGCTTGCCGCGCGTGCCAGCATATCGACGCGTGTCATTTCCGAGTATGAAGAGGGCACACATCCTCTGCCACTCGCCCATGCCAAATTGCTGGCCAAAGCATTGTGGGTTGGCATAGAGGACTTGATGCCACCTGCGAGCGCAGTGTTGGCCGGCCAGGCGCAAGTTGCGCAAGCTCCTACCTACAAACAGACAAGGGGCGACGATAGCCAATCAACACGGCTACCCACGCCTCAACCGGAAGGCTCACAGCAGGTCTTGCCTCCGATGTCTGGACGCCTCGACGCAAAGCTGCCGGAAAGCCCCTCGCCGGTCGTCGGTAATAATAATCCGCAAGCCGACGCTCAGAGTAAGCCGCTACGACCCACCAGGTTGCCCGCGCCACCTCCCGGCCCCATAAGCGAAGGGCAGAATCAGGAGCTTGCAAGATTGGCCGTGCGACTCAATATCACTCTTGAGCAGTTGGAGGAGCGAATCGGCAAGGGCTCCTCAACCCTTACCCGTCCAGAAGCAACAGAATGGATCAAGCGGCTGCGTGGCATGGCCGACCAGGTAGCACCCACCACGAGGGTAAAAGTCGGACAGTGGCCGGAAATGCACGAGGACCAGGAAGCAAGTTACCTCAAGGAGCACAGGGGCCGAGAACCATTCTTTTTCAAGCTCTTCAATGGAGATGAACTTACCGGGCCAATTCTGGACTACACTCCCTACACCATCACCGTGCAACCCGACGATGGCCCAGGCGAGATGGTGCTTCGCAAGTTGGCTATTGTTTATTACAGGTGCCTCCCAGGCACACCTACATCTATCGTGGAACAGGAATCAGGCCACGAGCACGCCACAGATGATCACCATCAGCCACTCGACAAGGGTATAGATTCTGACCATGCCGGGCAGCCTGATGTGCCGGAAGAAGATGACATGGACGACGACAGAGGCATATAGGCAACAGCGACGCAATTGTCGGCCCCACGGAGAAGATATGAGCCTCAGTGACTACATTAGATATATGCGCGCTCTGAAGGGCGGGGCAACCCCGTGGGAGATCGCTGAGGGGAGCGGTTTGTCCCCAGGCGAAATCCACCTGCTGGAGGTCAAACACAAGCGGGTGGGCGAGGAAGACGAACAGCTCGAAAAGCTGGCCCGTTTTTTCGGAGTACCTCTGGCTGAGTTAGCGAGGCGACGGGAAGCATACCGTAAGCGCCTGAGTTATTTCCTCCACAGTAGCGCCCTGGCGTCCGCACAGGTAACCCTCAAGCTAGAGACTGAAGAGACCTTGAGCGGTACTGTTGTCTGGTATACTCGTGAGGCGGTGGCCCTCGATACTGAACCCGGCCACCACCCACATATAGTGCAGCGATCATGGGTGGCCGACTGGAAGGAGCAGGCTCGTGAAGAGTGGGAAGTGGAGGGTAGCAGCCACGAACTCCCAGCTTCCTAGAGATCGCGAGAAGGCTATGCAGTCCTGTAAGAGCTAGGGAGAGCAGCGGCTAAGATGGTGAGTCTACAACGGCGCTTGGACAACAGGCGGGCGCTTTCGCGAATGTTGGTCACAGTAGCAGTTGTCTCGGTAATAGTACTCGCGTTAGCCTGGGTGTCGGCCAGGCCAGTAGTAAATGATGTTGGGGATAGTGGAACCGGGTTATCTACCTTCTACAATCCGGAACAAGGGCCACAAAGCATGTTCCGGTGGACCGAGCCAAGCAGCGACGTCTCGTTCCAGGGTCTAGGTGTCGGCAAGTGGAGAGTAACACTGGTTCTGGCTACGCTCCGTCCTGTGCATGTACCGCCGCCAACGGTTGAATTTTACACCGGGCAGCACCTGATCACCCGGCTACAACCTGTTAGCCCCGAGTTTCAGAGTTATACATTGCCCGAGTTGGTGGAAAGCGACGCCGGGGGCGATCTCAACCTGACGGTCAAGACAGCCCCTGTCTATATACCGCCCAATGATACGCGCAACCTGGGAATCGCCCTGGACTCCATAACATTAGTACCCTCCGGGCCTGTTGCGCCTCCAGCCGTGCCCTTAGCATTGCTCACTCTGAGCATAATTGCGCTAGCGTTCGCCTTGTTCATTTCAGCCGGTAGCCTGATTGGAGCATTGGGCGGTTGCGGCCTTGCGATTATCTTTGCCGCGCTTATCTTCTGGAACCGGTTGTGGGTGACACCGTTCATCGTGCATGTGTTCCTCTTAGCGATAGTCCTAGCGTCTATCAGCATATTCCACCGGCTGGTTCTTCAACGTTATACCGCTATCCGCAACCAGGGGACCGAAAATGTGCTGAGTCGTGTTGCGGTGGCGGGGTTCCTGGGCGGTGCGCTGGCAATCAGTAGCGTCGTTTTGGTGCTGGGACTGCAGTTTGCCTTTGACCGAGAACGGGCATCTGATCTGCATATTTATCTGGTAGGGGCCGGACAATTAAATGCAGGCAAACCACTGTATGACCTGGCAGGTTTAAGCTCCAACCAGTTCTCCGAATGGTATAAATACCCGCCTCTGCTCGCAGGGCTTCTTAGGCCCCTGGCAGCCATAGAAATCGATACCGCGCGCAACATCTGGAGGGTCTTCTTGTTCGTCTGTCTGCTTGCGGCTGCCGCTATCATCATGGTAAATTACGTTCGTAGGCCGCTAGTAGCAGATGGAGATGCGGCGGAAAGTAGGCAGAGTACAGCGACGGCGTTTCGGGCGCAGATGCCCGCTACAATAGGCTTCCTCGCGCTGGTCTTCATCTTCCGCCCAGCTGTTGATGCGATCAACCTGGGACAACCGGATACTCTATTGCTCCTACTGATGGCATGCACTCTTGTGGCACTGCGAACGAATCGGCCTATTATGGCGGGGCCACCTCTCGCATTAGCTGTCTTCTTGAAAATACACCCCGCTGTTGTGCTGCCCTACCTGGTGCTAAGACGCGAGTGGAAAGCGCTGGGAAGCTTTGCGGCCTCGATGGTCATAGGGGGCGCCCTCGGCACTCTGCTAAGCAGTCCAGCCGATATGGCGACTTATCTTACCAGAGTTTTGCCCAGCACATCAGGGACGAGCGCATGGCCGGCCAACCAGACGCTAAGTGGGTTCGTGGCGCGACTGTTCACTGATAGAATCCTCAAGTTGGAACCATTCCCGTCCGATTTGGAGTTCCGTGCGCTCTTACTCAAAGGTATAACTTATTCCGCTGTGCCGGTGGTTATAGGTGTGACTCTGTGGCTGGTACGCAAGCCTGCCGTGCGCGATGGCGCAAGCTACTCCCTGGGATTTTGTGCGACCATGACAGCAGGACTAATGGTGCTGCCCATAGCATGGATCCATTACCTGACAATACTGCTACTTGCTTATGCCGTAGCTTTGTACAGCTTGCAAGCACAGGCTAGGAGGTGGATGGCAGCTAATCCCTCTCAATTCTTATGGGCCCTTATTTTGCTTGTGGTCGGCGCTGGGCTGGTCGCCTATGAAAACATTTGGTGGGTATTTAGCAGGATAAATTATGGCGGACTCTGGAAACTTGTGCTCTCATACAAGCTCTATGGGGAAGTCATGCTGTGGGGGGCGCTGCTGATCTTCGCAGGCCTGGCGCAACAAAGCGTACCCTGGATAGCACGCACCGCCCACGCCGCAGTAGGCAGAAAATGATGTTCCTCAGTGAGATCAGTTACTGGTGTTGCACCTCAGTTCCAGCACAGTCACCTCGGGCCGGCTACAGAAGCGCAAAGGCAATCCTACCATGCCGATACCTCGATTGGTATAAAGAGCCATGCCTTGCACCCTGTAAAAGCCTATCGGGTACTTGCGGGCCATAGGCGGCAACCTGGGAGGCCCCAGGACGGGGATAAGAACCTGGCCTCCATGCGAGTGCCCGGAGAGTTGAAGGTTGAAGCGGCCGGTGGCGGCACTCTTGTCGGCATAGTCGGGCTCATGGGCGAGCAATATAGCAGGTCCGTCTTTAGGCAGCGCCTTGAGTACAATGTCCAGGCGATCCATACCGGCGCGAGCCGAGTCGACGCCGGCAATGTTCAGTTGCGCACCCCCTCGCCAGACCGTATGCACCTTATTGTTCAGCTCTATAATGCCGCTCTCTCTGATAGCGTGGCGCACCAACTCAGGGCCTAGA
>JALYYZ010000111.1 GCA_030945985.1 Chloroflexota bacterium | reverse complement strand
GCTCAGTGCGCTCTTCCCTAAGACATTATTGACGCTCTGCCTATTGATAAAGCAAGGCGAAGGAGCTGATAGCCCACAGTGGCGAAGAGTTGCAGTAGTGCCTCTTCAGGTCACCTCTTTGGGAAAGTGCACTCATTTCCAAAACCAAACAAATCAAAACACTCCGTGTATTGATTTGTTTGGTTTACTTTCAAAAGCTAAAAGGTTCATGAAGTTGCACTAGTAAGGGCTGTAGGTGATAGCAGATGATTGACGGGCACCCCGAATAGAGGTATATTCCTAACTATGGATATCATTGTCGTGGGGGGCGGAGTTGCCGGCCTCTCCACTGCGCTTATTCTAGCGCGCGCCGGGCATCGCGCCACACTAATTGAGCAGGATCCTCTGGAGGATGACGCTAGCCGGGAGGCGTCGTTTGCCTGGACCCGCAAGGGAGTACCCCATTTCCACCAGCCTCATGCGTTTATACCGAGGGGCCGTAAGGTGCTGTGCGAGGTGCTCCCCGATGTGTACGATGCGCTGCTTGCTACAGGGGCGACCAATATAGAAGTATGGCGGAAGGCTCCCGGTGGACCGGACGGTGAACCGCCAGCCGATGATCAGGACCTGGTTTACCTGTGTGTTCGCCGCGAACTGATCGAATGGGCGCTCCGCAAGGCCGTGCGCGCCGAGCCGAATATCACAGTTCGTCCGCGCACGCTAATCACCGGTCTGCTCGGCGATGATGGACCTATTCCCCGTGTACGGGGCGTCCGAACCTCCGAGGGAGAACAGATTGGCGGCGATCTCGTCGTGGATGCCATGGGCCGACGATCTCCATTGCCCGACTGGTTACCGCTGCTTGGTGGCCGGCCCCCTGAGACCGAGTCCGGGGATTGTAACGCCTTATACTATAGCCGCTATTTCCAGATCCACCCTGGCAACCAGTTTCCCGAGGGACCCTGGCTGCTCGGACCAGTGGGCGACCTGGGCTATGCCGCCTTTACCACGTTCATTGGGGATAGCGGGACCTTTGCCATCGTCCTGGTTGTGCCAACATGGGATCGGGAGCTTCGAGAGCTTCGCCACGAGCAGGCATTCATGACCGCCTGCCGCTCGATCCCGCTTCTGCGGCAGCTGGTCGAACCACAATTTGCCGAGCCAATTACCTCGGTGCTGCCGATGGGCAGCTTACAGAATACGCTACGTAACTATGCTCCGGACGGCCAACCGGTTGCTCACAGCATCATTCCTGTCGGTGACGCATTCTGCCACACCGACCCTTCATTCGCATTTGGTCTTTCGATGTCACTGATCCATGCGGCGGAGCTTGCCGGTGCCCTGGGGGCGCATCCCGACGAGCCCGCAGATCAGGTTAGCGCCTACTTCGCGGCCACCCTGCCCGAGGCCGCTGAGCGGTTCGCACTGGCACGAGATACCCTCAACGCCCGGACGCGCGTGTGGCGCGGTGAGAAGCTCGATCCGACAAAGCGGTCCGGCTCATTCCCACTGTTCATGCTGGTAGCCGCTTCCGCTGTCGCCACGCGTGACCCAGAGGTGTTCCGCAAAACGAGGCGTCGCTTCGCCTTCCTTGATCGCACGGGGGTATTCGATAACGACGTTGAGCTACAAGAGCGCGTCGAGCGGCTCTTCGCCGAGATGATGGATGCAGGCCCCCGCCCCCCTGTCGGCCCCAGCCGTGATGCTTTGATTGCTCAGATTGGTGGCGCCCCCGAACTTGCCTAGATCCAACTCTGAACGTGGGGAACTTTGTACCCTTTGCGTGTGGAACGCACAGCATACTCAAGCGATGTGACCGACAAAGAGTGGATGTTCCGTCGCGCCCCATCTCACGCTGATGACCGAAGATGCTCCATAAGGTGATTATCCGCTGCCCGAGGCCTTTAATGGCTTATACGCCAGGGCGTCGGGTGGTGGGGCGCAGTTTTGGCTGGTTGGCGCGGTTCCAACGCCTGGCGCGAGACTATGGGTGCCAAGCTGATACGGTAGCTGGGCTGCATTTTGTTGCCCTTGCTATCTTGATGGTCGTTCATCTTGTTCAGATGGCCGTCCAAAGTTCATAACACCCTCTGAACAGTGTGCCTATAGGTACTGAACGTCGACGCATGGGTCGGGACCACGTTCTACCTGTGATTGCAACGGGTCAGGACGGATGTTGTAACAGCCATATCGACGGGTTGCACCGAGTGCTGAAGGGCTTGCGTCATAAGATCGGGCAACTTACAGCCAGTAGAGGAGTATCGAGCATGGATATCGCGCACTGGAGGCTTTACACCCAGCAACTCGCCCGGCCAATCGCTGGGACCCCTGCCGAAATGGTCGGCTGGTTTGGCGCTATGCAGGCGCAGGACTATGCGGCGGCAAAATGGGCTCTGGGCATGCGCTTGCAGGGATGCAGTGAGGCCACCATAGACGAGGCAATGGATCGTGGAGATATTCTTCGTACGCATGTGTTGCGCCCCACCTGGCATTTTGTAACACCTGCTGATATTCGTTGGCTCTTGGCGCTTACTGCTCCCAGGGTGCATGCGGCCAACGCCTACATGTATCGCAGGTTAGGCCTGGACGCCTCCACACGAGCGCGTTGCAATGATACTCTGGCGGGGGCATTACAGGGTGGGAACTATCTTACTCGCTCGGAGCTTGCGCTAGTTCTGATCCAGGCCGGCATTGCCGAGGACGATTTGCTCAGGTTCACTATGATAATGATGCACGCCGAGCTGGAGGGCATTATCTGCAGTGGACCCCGGCGCGGCAAGCAAATCACTTACGCCCTGCTTGAGGAGCGCGTGCCCATTACTGGGGCTTTGGAGCGCGACAGGGCGCTACCCGAGCTTGCCAGGCGCTACTTCACAGCCCACGGCCCCGCCACGCTGCGAGATTTTGTATGGTGGTCCGGGCTGACAACAACTCAGGCGAGAGACGGCGTAGAAATGGTCGGGCCGGAGCTTATGCAAGAGGTTATAGGTGGGCAGACCTACTGGTTCTCCGCACATGCGCAGGCCGATCCGGCTGAGGAAAATAGATCTCCAGTGGCATACCTGTTGCCGGCCTTCGACGAATATACGGTAGGATACAATGACCGCAGCGCTGTTTGCGATAAGCTGCGCGCCCTGAACGTGGCGCCAACTGCCGGCCTCCTCCTTAGCAACACGATTGTCATGGATGGCCAGGTAGTAGGCACCTGGAAGCGCACCATAAAGAAAGATGCGGCCATAATTGCGGCAGACCCATTTACCCCATTCAGCGAAGCAGAGAGGCGCGCCTTTGACGCTGCGGTAGAGCGCTATGGTCAGTTCCTCGGCTTACCTGTGAGCCTCAAGTAGGTAGATGGCAGTCGTGCCCTACAAATCTTGGAGAGCGTGCCACATCTCAAAAGAACAAACAGTTCGCAGAATGAACGACTATGGCTTGTTTGTTGTGTAACTTTTGGAAGTGAAACGAACCAACAAGCACTGGATGTTTTGATTGGTTTGTTCTTGGAAATGAGCGCTCTTTCCCGAGTGGTCGTTTGAAGAGGCACCAGGGTCTTTCCAGAAAAGTATAATCAGTTGCATAAATGCTCACATTGTTGAGCAGGAATGCACCAAAACAATTACAATTTAGCTGATGAGATACGAGTACCTCACCAGCTAAAGATTGACTGTTTTGTTTCATTATTTCTCACCATGTGAGAAATAATGAAACTGGTTATACTTTGCTGGTAGGATACTAGTACACTTCGGCGGAAATAGCTTACTAG
>JALYYZ010000096.1 GCA_030945985.1 Chloroflexota bacterium | reverse complement strand
TTGTGGGGACTATAGATAACTAAAAGTATATTCATCCTGTCGCCGCACGGCAGTTTCCGTGGCATACATCCAGTGCTCGGAAAACCGAACTTAATTCACCAAGCACCTTGCGCCACAAGTATGTATTATAGCACCGGCAAGTAGAAACTGCAACTTCGTAGCATGGTTTGGGTGTATGTCGGCTTTTAGACAAGCTTAGCCTGTACTCCCTGAATGATGTAGTCTTGCCTGTCTAGCCTATAAGAGAAGCAGCCCAGGTGATGCCGCCCATGATCCCTCGTAATGCTTTTGTAATGATTGCACCAGGTTCCGTTATGCCTATGTGGTAACATATAAACATGTTCACCATCATGAGCGTTGCTTTTTTGGCCGGCCTTCTCACTATTGTCTCACCGTGCGTGTTGCCTGTTCTACCACTCCTGCTATCAACATCAGCAGGCGGTGGGAAATGGCGGCCACTGGGTATCACCCTGGGCTTTGCTACCACCTTTACAGTAGCGCTGCTGACTGTGCAAGCCGCTGCGGAAGCATTCGCTCTGCCTGTCACATGGTTACGTTACTTTTCTATCGTAGCCGTTGGCTTGCTCGGTCTCACCATGTTGGTCCCGGCGTTAGGCCGCGCCTGGGAGCGACTCCTGTCACCTGTGGTGCGATTAGGCAGCCGTGGGACAGACACACGGCGGCACAAAGGCTTCCTGGGTGGATTGGCCCTGGGAGCAGGCCTGAGCCTGGTTTGGTCCCCTTGCGTTGGGCCGGTAATGGGCACAGTGTTCTTGCTCACCGCCGGCCAGGGGTTCAGCGGCATAACAGCCAATGTACTAGCAATTACATTCTCGTACGCCCTGGGAGGTGCATTACCTATGCTATTCATCGGATATGGCACGCGCAGCCTTGCGAAGCGCTTCAAGCAGTTGGCCCCGCGAACCCGTGCGGCCCGTACTCTTTTCGGAGCGCTCACAGTAGCTACTTGCGTGGGGCTACTTTTCGGCCTAGACAACCAATTCCAGGCGTTCGCCCAACGCAATTTACCGGCAGAATGGACTTCGGCACTTACAAGTGTAGAGAGGCAACCGTCAGTGCAAAAAGAACTCACTGCTTTACAAGCCGAGCCTGCGCAACTTGCCGCAGCGCCTGAAACGGCTTATATAAACCCTGGGGTGCTGCATTCCAGACCTGCGCCGACCGCCACCCCGAAGCCGCAGTTGCAACTCCAGGATATGGGGCCGGCACCTGAAGTCACCGGCATCACAGGCTGGTTCAACACGGCCAGGCCGCTCAGCCTGCAAAGCCTGCGGGGCAAGGTAGTGATAGTGGACTTTTGGACGTTCGCCTGCTACAACTGTCAGAACACGGTACCCTACGTGCGCAAGCTGTACGACAAGTACCATAGCCAGGGGCTTGAGATTATAGGTGTGCATTCGCCCGAGTTTGCCTACGAGCGGGTACCTGATAACATCAAGAATGCCGCGCATGACCAGGGGATAAACTGGCCCATAGCTATGGACCCAGATTTCAAAACGTGGCGAGCCTATAACAACAGTTACTGGCCTGCCTTCTATTTCATCGACGCCAAAGGCCATCTGCGCTACACTCACTTCGGCGAAGGCAACTACGACTTCCATGACAAGGTTGTAGAGCAGTTACTCTACGAAGCAAGGTCGACAAAATAGCCGAGTATTTGCAATTCCCGACAAGAGAGCGCTACAGTAGCGCTCTCTCTTTATAGCAGGTAGATTAATGGCTGCAAGTCTGCATAGCAAAAAGGAACAGTTGCCCGTGTATGACTTCACCGTTCATTACTTCCACCCGCCCGCTGCACCTGATATACTCGCAGCATGTCGCGTGGGCAAAATGTTGACAAGCAGCAAAACGATGAGACGCAGTGGATTACATCCGCGTGTGCCGGGGACCTTGCCTCGTTCAACAACCTGGTGCTCTTCTACCAGGCACGAGTATATAATCTATGCCTGCGTATACTCTCTGATGCAGATGGGGCAGCAGACGCCACCCAGGAGACCTTCATCTCGGCTTACAGGGCTATCGGCCGCTTCAGGGGAGAAGGCTTCCAGGCCTGGCTGCTACGTATCGCCTCCAACACTTGCCTCGACATGCTCAGGAGTCGCAAGCGCCGGCCCTCCGTTTCCCTTGACGCGCCCGGCTACTCAGGTGAGCAAGACGAAGGACCTGCACTGCAATTGGCCGACCTTGATCCTTCCAACGACCCCGAGGAGCTGGCCCTACGCTCCGAGATAGCATCCACAGTAGAGATGGGATTGCAGGGGCTGCCCGACGACCAGCGTATCGCAATTGTGCTTGTCGACGTACAGGGGTTAAGCTATGAAGAAGCGGCGCAGGTAACGGGCGCTAACATCGGCACTGTGAAATCTCGCATCAGCAGGGCAAGGGGGCGCATGCGAGATTACTTGAGAGCGCAAGGTATTATCCCTGGCGGAGGGGAACCTTAAAGAGCACGACGGCGTTTAATATAAGCGCCAATGCGCACAAAGATGCGGCACGGCACTTGCAGATGGTTCATAGGCCAAGATGAGAGAGCAGCGAAACAATAGATGGCTGGGTAGCAGCGGGGGCCATGTAGAGCATCGCCTATCTGCCTATATAGACGGCATGCTGGACATGACGGAGCAACAGCGCGTCCGCGAGCACATCGGGCAATGCTCTTCGTGCCGGGCGGGCTACATAGAGTTGAAAGCCGCGAAGAAGATGCTCGGCAGACTTCCTATGGTGCCACCACCTCGTGCCTTTACTCTGACCCAGGAGATGGCTGCTGCCAACCGTCGCCGGGCAGTAGCAGTACCTGGGTGGCTAACGCGCAGCCTTGCGCCCCGCCTTGCCTGGGGCTCGGTGTTGTCAATTATGCTGCTCTTTGTGGTCGTGCTGGGTAATCTCGAGATGGTACAGCGCGCGGACATGTCACCGGCAGCGGCAAACTCCAGTCAATCGGCCACCTCGACGACAGGCGCTGTTTCCGTACAGGGTCGGAGCGATGTAGAGAGCACAATACAGGCGGACGGCCTCGAAGCTGTGCCCAGGTCATATAGAACAGCTATTAACCAGGACCAGGCAGCGGGCGCACAACCACAGGCATCGGCACCAGCGCCGGCAGCAGCACCGGCGCAAGGCTCCGCCGGCGGCACGACCGCAGGGAGCAGGGCGACGCCAGCCACATCGGCGGTGATAACAGCTGGCGCACTTGGCGCGAGCCTCAACAGCAGCCCCACTACAACTACTCTGGGTGGAGTGTCTCCACCAGCTCCTGCGCAGGCAGCACCTCAGAACAAGGCGCAAACGCAGAGCACACCGGCGGCGACAACCGGCGACGACCGCCGCAAGCCCGCGCTCATACTGGAGGCGGCGCTCTCCTTCCTTGCGATTATGCTGGGAGCCGGTGCGCTGCTCGCGAGCCGCAGCCGGCTATAGTGTCCTGACCCCTGGTAGCGTGGGTCTTAGGCTGGAATGAGCCATCACCGTATCTGCCCATGATCTGCGCCGAGGTAACCATCTGCGCGTAGTGTCAATGCCGACTACAAAGGAGCGGTCGAATAAGGCTTCCTATAATGCATAGGTGTCTGGTATAATTGCAGGCAGGTTATCCTGACTTGGCTCTAATGTTGCTATAAGCATAGTGTCGAGATAGCAATTAAGGCTGGAGACGAAATGAAGCTTAGAACCGTAGATCAGCGCCTCGAAGGTAAGCTGAAAGAACTTTATCGCACCCATCTTGAGCGCACGGCTAAAATCGATTGGAGCTATCACTCGCTCATCCCGTGGGAGCGGGGGCGTAATTTCAAGACCGATCCCTGGCATCCATCTCAGGCTACCATTTCTCCCGAGCTTACCGTTGCAGTGGAGACTGCACTCCTGACCGAGATTAACCTGCCCTGGTTCACGACGGGTCTTACAGAGATATTCGCGGGCTCCCTTGAAGTGTTGCAGGATTTTATACGGACCTGGACCAGTGAAGAGGACCAGCACTCCAATATACTTGAGACATATCTGCTCGTCACCCGTAATGACGACCCTGACCGCCTGCATCGGCTGCGTAAGGAAGTAGTCCGTAATGCCTGGACGCCTGCACAGGCTACACCTTTCGAGGGTATGGTATATACAACGGTGCAGGAGCTATCTACACAGGCATTCTACGTGAGCGTTGCCAAAAAAGCCGACATCGAGGACCCGCTCCTGGCCAACATTTTGCGCACTGTCGCCAAAGACGAGACGCTACATTACACCTTCTACAGAGAGGCCGTGAAAGCCCACCTGGACATAAACCCCAACTATGTTTGGCCCCTTTGCGATGTGCTCATGAACTTCTCGATGCCGGGTTACCTTATGCCTAACTTTGGTGAAAGGCAGCGCGTTATCTCGGCAGGAGCCAACTATGGGATAGCAGAATATTACCGGCAAGTAATCGATGTCGTGGTGCGGCTCCTCGACATAAAGAACGTCCATCCTACTTATCCCGAAGCGCAGCACGCACTTGACAAGCTGAACAAATATCTTAACGGCTTAGCCCGTCTTGCGGCGCGTGCCGACAAGATGCATCCTCCTGCCGAGGATACCAGGCAGACTGCCGTGCGCATCCTTGGGTACGGCGAAGACTATTCGCCGGCACAGGCGGCGGGCTAAGGTTTACACGACAAAGATCGCGGCCGGGTGCTAAACAGCAACCCGGCCTTCTTTATGATTTTTGGCTCTGTTTGATAATATACAACGTGGTACATCTACTGCAAAAGAGGAGGGACACGATGGCAGAGTCGCCATCCGCAACTGCGGAAAACAAAGTGGAGATGACAAAAGAGGGCGAAGCAAAGACCCAGAAGATACGTGTGCTTATCGCAAAACCAGGATTAGATGGACATGATCGAGGCGCTAAGATTATAGCCCGTGCGTTGCGCGATGCCGGTATGGAAGTCATCTACACAGGTCTGCACCAGACCCCCGAAATGATAGCGGAAGCTGCACTGCAAGAGGATGTCGATGCTGTAGGGCTCTCTATACTCTCGGGAGCGCACATGGCTCTATTCCCCCGCATAATAGAGGAGCTCCGCAAGCGCGGCCTCGACGATGTACTCGTTTACGCGGGCGGCATCATACCCGACGCCGACATCCCGGCTATCAAGCAGATGGGAGTCGCCGGCGTCTTCGGCCCCGGCACCCCTATGGAAGAGACCGTCCGCTTCGTGCGCGCCAATGTAAAGCCGAGGCATGCCCAGGAAGAAGAAGAGTAGTGCCCAGCGACACAGCAGTGACTTCGGCAGCGGCATCCCCCGTCGCGGAGCTTGTTGAGCGCTTGTTCGCCGGGGATAGAGGCGCGGCCTCCCGCCTCATGACTATTGTGGAGAACCGGCGCGCCGGCTACCGTGAGGCGTTGCGCCTTATCACACCTCACACGGGACGCGCACAGACGATCGGCGTCACCGGCCCCCCAGGGGCAGGTAAATCAACGCTGGTGAATGAACTGATCAAGCACTACAGGACTACGGACAAAACAGTGGGCGTAGTCGCCGTCGATCCTACCTCTGCACTCAGCGGGGGCGCGCTCCTGGGAGACCGCATACGGATGCTCGATTTCTATCAGGACACAGGAGTATTCGTCCGCTCTATGGCATCGCGCGGGCAGCTTGGCGGTCTGGCAGCCGCCACGGCAGACGTTACGCGTGTGCTAGATGCATTGGGCACAGATATAGTCATCGTGGAGACGGTTGGCGTCGGCCAGGACGAGGTCGCTGTGGCCGGCCTGACCGACACGACTTTGCTCATAGAAGTACCCGGCATGGGCGACGATGTGCAAGCTATCAAGGCCGGTGTTCTGGAGATAGCCGATGTTCTGGTGATCAATAAGGCTGATCGTGAAGGGGCCGACCGCCTTGCCAACCAGCTCAAAACGGCTATGCGCCTCCTTCCTTCTGCAGAAGGCATCTGGATTCCGCCCATCGTCAAGACCGTAGCCGCCGAGGGCCAGGGCATCGTGGAACTTGCCGAGGCAATAGCCAAACACCAGGCATACATGGGCCTGGATGGACGCCTGGATAAGAGCCGGCGCAGTCGGCTGAAAGAAGAAGCGCTGGAGCGCGCCCGCGACCTGTTGCTGCGGCGACTTACCACCGATCTCGAAAAAAGCGGCGTCCTGGCCGGTACGCTCGACAGGCTTCAATCTCACCAGGTGGATATGGCAACCGCAGCTCATACCTTGATAGAAGGCAGAGCGTAACACTTCCGACTTGTAGGGTGCAACTTGTACAACACGGCATAGGTGCCACACTCCCATTTGACGGCATACCCTGACACAGAAGTCGTGAGCATACATCTTGCTGAGATAGGTGCCGAGATCATAATTGCAGCGCACATGGCTCACAACCATCGTCGTACGCCGCAAAGAGGCATACGAAAGATGAGCATGGCGTCATACAAGTCATATAAGTAGAAGAGATTGCCCTAGACCTCAACAAAGGAGTGTGTATGCCGGAGCTTTCACCGCAAGCTGCTGAATTCACAAACGCCACCTTCGCCCGTATCTTCAGTGATATCGCTGCGATGGTGGAGCTAAAGGGAGAGTCCCCTTTTAAGTCACGCGCCTACAGGGCAGCCGCCGACACCTTCGCCAACCTCCCCGAAGACCTGAGACAGGTGTGGCGGGAGGGCCGCGTCGATGACCTGCCAGGCGTCGGCAAAGCCATCACCGAGAAGGTTGACGAGCTGATGACAACAGGCAACCTGCGCTTCTACGACCGCCTCCGCGCGGAGATACCCCCATCTCTGCTGACGTTGACCCAGATACCTCATGTGGGCCCAAAAACCGCCATGCTCATTCACCAGAGGCTCAGCATCGAAACCATAGATGATCTTGAAAAGGCGCTCGATGATGGACGTATCCTTACCGTGCCGGGCGTTGGTGAAAAGAGCATCGCTATTATACGTACTGGAATAGAAACGATAAGGAAGCGGAGTGCGGAGAAGCGGGAGCTAATCGGCATCGCTCTACCGGTGCTGCGCCAGATAATAGCCCTCCTCAAGAAGAACTGTCCCGGCTTGCAAGAGGTAGAGGTGGCCGGCTCGGCGCGCCGCTGGAAGCCAACTGTCGGAGACGTTGATATCCTGGCTACAGCCACTGACCCATACAAGGTGATAAACTGCTTCGTTACCCTACCAATGGTCGACTCGATAGACTCGCAGGGAGAAAACAAGGCTACCGTGCGGCTCAACAATGGACTCCAGGTAGACCTCTACGTGCTACAGCCCAGGTTCTATGTGCCCCTGTTGCACCACTTTACCGGCTCGAAGCAGCACAGCATAAAGTTGCGAGACCGTGCTATTCGCATGGGTTACAAGCTGAATGAATATGGTCTACATCGCGCAAATGGTGAGTACGTAGAGACGCCCACCGAAGCCGATATCTACAAGGTGCTTGGCCTCCGGTGGATGCCGCCGGAGTTGCGAGAGGACCGAGGTGAGATAGAGGCAGCGGAACAGGATAGGCTTCCCAATCTGGTGGAGATGGACGGCATAAAGGGCGACCTTCATTGCCACACTAACTGGAGCGATGGCACCATGTCTATACTCGATATGGCCCAGGCCGCCAGGTCGCGAGGCTACCAGTATGTGGCCATTACCGACCACAGCAAGGGCCTGACAGTAGCTAATGGCCTGACTATAGAGCGTCTCAGGCAGCAGCGAGAGGAGATAGAGGCGGCGCAAAACATTATCGGCGACAGCTTCCGCATTCTCCACGGCACTGAGATGGAGATCAAGCTTGACGGCACGCTTGATTACCCGGATGAGGTGCTTGCCTGGCTCGACATAGTGGTGGCCTCGATCCATAGTGGCCTGCGCCAGCCGGGTGAGCAGGTGACGCAACGTGCCCTCAATGCCATTCGGAACCCCAACGTCGATATCCTAGGCCACCCCACAGGGCGCCTCCTCAACCAGAGAGAACCGTCGGCTATGGACGTTAGCGTGGTGATTCGTGAGGCCGCCCGCACAGGCACGGCCCTGGAGATCAATGCCGCCCCTGAGCGCCTCGACCTGGATGATATCTACATTAAGGAAGCAGTAGACGAAGGCTGCACTTTCTCCATAGACACCGATGCGCACAGCATAGGCAACTATGACCTGATGGAGTACGGCGTACACATGGCCCGGCGGGGTTGGGCATCTGCCGATAACATACTCACTACATGGCCTCTGGAGAAGTTAGAGGCTTGGCTACAAAAAAGGGGTAAGTAACCTCTCCAGTACTTTGTCAACGCCGCTTACAATCCGACTGCAACGCCTCTTCTCGCCCGACAGCCTGCTGACAGCCGCTATATTCCTGGTGGCGCTGGCGCTCAGGGCAAAGAATTGGAGCACGACGCTAGGTTCACACTCTTACATACAAGCGCTTGCCGAGCAACCGGCCAACCTTTACATGTGGGATCGAGCCTTAACCGCGTTGGCCGGCTCAGCTACGGTAGCTATACTCTACCTGGTGGGTAAAGGGATGTTCAACGGCAGCAGGCGTGTTGGAATCGCCGCAGCCCTTATGCTGCTAGTATCGCCCCTGCAAGGCAGCGCAGGCTTTGGAGATGTAGCATTTAGTCTGGCGGGACTCTGCGTCATCTGGTCTTCATATGGGCTGTCCCGCACACGGCCCGCAGGAGCAAGCCGGCAAATCGACTCGCTCCTGATGAAAGCTATTGTAGCGGGATTGGCAGTGGCGCTCGCTACAGCTATCAGCAACAACGGCTTATATTTGCTCATTGTACCATTAACCGCCGGGTTCATGGTCAGGCGATATTTGCCCTTGCCTCCCGGTAAAGCCCCACGAGGGCGCGCGGCGCCTATCCCCAGGTG
>JALYYZ010000086.1 GCA_030945985.1 Chloroflexota bacterium | reverse complement strand
GTCCTTAGGTGTCGCTCAGCGCCTTTCCAGTTGCGGTAATCCGCGCCAACTCTCCGCCATCTGAGACAAAATCGAGGCACGTTTCCCTCCAGGCCTTCGCCCGACTTCATCCAGGGTTCTCGATGCGCTTCCGAGCCGATGATCATTTTGCTCGTGTTTGCACAATGATCATCGGCTACCGGCCCGCTCGTCTCGCATGCTACACTACTGCATCCATGGAATATAATACAGTCGATTGCACAGCAGTCTGCCTCATATTGGCTGGTTGGTCCAAGTTGCTGCAACGTTCCCAGTCTTACCGCACTGATGGAGTCTCTTCAACATCTATGAGCACAAATGACCGACCTGCTTTGCGGGGCGCCGACCTATGCTGTTGGATCGTGCTCAGAGCTCAAGCTGCGCGGCTTCGTCTACAGATAGCGGCACTCAAGAAGGTAACTACACGTCGCCCCGGGCTTCCTGGTGCTCTGCTCCAGGGTCTGTAAGAAGTGGCAACTGGGGGTTCGGCTGCGTATTCTGTGCCTCCCGTAATTGCTTCAGGCGCTTCTCTTCTTTGCGTCGCAATTGCTGCACGCTTTCGTCCGGCGCGGGAAGTTCTTCGGGAGGGCTTCCACCTAGCTCCTGAATCGTCTGTCTGACTTTGCGCCCGACATCGTAGTGGGTTTGGTTGGCGAGTGTTTTGCCTTGAATGCCTTCGCGTCGGAGCTTATCTTCAGTTTGTGTGGCTCTGAACAGGTTCGCTGCCAGCTCTGTGCCACTCATGTGGTCGAGTATATGCTGTGATGGTTTGAGCCCCTTGCGTTTCTGTATCTCCCGGCTCTTCAGACCACCATACAAGCCCATGTAGCCGTGATCTGTGAATATGGCGAAGTCAAGTGGCTCCACTACTCCCGCCAGGTTCGCAGCCTCAGCAAGCCTGCGGTTGTAGACGGAGATCTCGCCGCGCAGATAGAGACGTCTCTGATCTTCCGTGAGGCCGGCAAGCTGGTCAGCCTCCTCCTGCCGCATAGTCTGCACGGCGAAGTATGTCTGCCCCATTGCAACTGCAGGTTTACCTGGATCGGCGTTCTGGACCAGCAGGTAACACCCATACCTCGATATATGCACATCGTCGATCTCGCGCTGGCCGCCCCTGCCGAAGGTGCTCGTTCTGGTTGTATGGAGGAAATGGTCCTCAACGCTCTGCCCGCTATTCTCACAGGCTATTTCTGCACGTTCGATTGCGTTCTTGAACTTCTCCCACTTGGAGTAGCCCAATACCTTGGCCAGGTCCCTTGCCGACCAGTATTCAACATTATCTTCGTTTTCCATGCGGATCTGCTCGAAGAGGGAGCTATGCTTTACTTCCATAATGGCATCAGCCACCATGGGCTCAGAGGGTTCAGCGGCCTCTTTAGCATCCTGAGCAGCACTATTCTTTGAGGGGCGGTCATCATCGGTCATAATGTCTCTCCTGATGTTTAGTTGCTCTCCGGCATGTTGAGGCTTTCTCCACAACCACCTGAACTTCTAAATTGCGCTGTTTCTCCTTTATCTTCCCCACTTGGGGAAGATAAAGGATCCTGTGTTTGACGATTGATTAGATGATGAGCCAAAGGAGTACTCTCTTGTCCTCGCTATTTGCTACCCTGCACAACAACTGGAGAGCCAAACCCCTTTACATGTGCCCTGACGAAAGATAAAGGGAGAGTGGTGATGTAGAGAACTTTACTGGCTGTGGAGTGCAAAGTACGCTTCTTACCTTGCTTATCAACACCTGAAAGTAGACCGACTGACAGCACTCAGGTAGTTACATCGGGGTAAAGGTGACCGGCTATGTATGGCGTTGCCGTTCGGATCATGCACAATGCCGGCAACTATATCGGCTCACCTGAAGCATCTGTTAAGGAGGGCTCCGGTCCTTCTTCAGACCCACCGGCTCCTTCAGACTGCAGGTGGGCCAGCTGCGCTATCTGCTTCTCCAGAGCTTCCTTGATCGCCGTAAGCTGAACCTGCAATGTGGCCCGCTCGTCCGGAGGCACATCTGTGACCTGAGTGCGACCCACCCAGCTATAGAATTGCTGCACAGGACGCCATCTGAACCGACCGCTGCCTCTCCGTCCCGCGCTGCCTTGCCTACCTTCACCCGAGCGCTGCGGCACGGCGCTGCTATTCTGCGTGCTGTATCCGCGGGATACAATAAATCCCGGAAACCCCTCACGCTCGACGAGTTCGAACTCACGGTCGCTGGGCTCAACATCTTCCAGACTGTATCCCGCGGATACAGTCAACTGACCGGTATCGCCACCCTCAGATGGGCTACTAACGAGAGTACCATCAGCGTCCAGCCTTTCAGAGACTGTATCAGCACCGTCCTTCTCTTTCCCGGCATCAACCAGTGCGATTACCTGATGCAAGGTTTGCCTACCGGACCGGTACTCCTGCATCAAATCAGGTCTCTTGAGAAGTCTTACTCTGCGCGACAGGTAATTGAAATGCACTCCCAGCTTCTCCGCCAGCTTGCGCTGTGACAACCCTGTCACCTCCAGCAGATAGGCAAACTGCCGCGCTTCGTCCTCTATATCAAGATCCTCGCGCTGCAGGTTCTCAAGAGCGGTGACTATGGCAGCCTCGGTATCGCTAAGCTGCATAATTCGCACCGGAATGGACGGCTGCTCAGCAATAACAGCTGCCCGGTACCGTCGCTCTCCCGCAACGATCTGGAAGCGGTTATCAATTGGCCGCACCAGGATCGGCTCGAGCACACCATGCTGCCGTATACTCTCGGCAAGCTCCTCAAGGCCCACAGGGTCAAACACCTGCCGCGACTGGTAGACGTTAGGGTCTATAAGTTCCAGGGAGAGTTCATGAGCCTCCTGCACATCCTGCGCACCCGGTGTCTCTTCGCCCCGAGCCCCAGCAAGCGCGCCCTGCGCAAACATTGAAAGGAGGCCGCCGCTGTGCGGTTCGAGGGCCTCGGCCATTGACGGTCTCCTCTTGCTCTTCTCAGGCATGAGCCCTCTCCTTCTCCTCTATTCTAGTAATCATCTCGCTCGCGAGCGCTCTGAAATCGGCCGCCGTCTGGCTCCTGGGGGCGTACGAGAGCACCGGCGCCTGGTACACTGTGTCCTCACTGACTACCACGCGCCTGCGTACAGTGGCCATTAGAACGTTTTGGCCGTACGTGGTTCGCAGCAGCGCTTCCGCCTCGCGAGCAATCTTGTTCGCGCCGGTCATTGTCAGAAGTAAACCAAGCACGCGCAGGTCGGGTCTAACCAGCTTCCTCTGCACTAGACCTACGGCGGCAAGCATACGCCTAGTGGCTCGTATACTCCGCGGCTCGGCCTGCACCGGTATCAACACACCATCCGCAGCCACAAGGGCGTTCAGGGTAATCAAGCCGAGCGACGGTGGACAGTCTAGCAGCACAAAATCAAAACGCCCTGCGACGCTTGCGAGTGCCGCCTGCAATACGCGCTCCCGTCCCATCTGGGGCGCCAATTGTAACTCCAGGTCAGCCATGTCAAGCGTGCCGGGCACCAGGCTCAGATCCTTATAACCTGCAGGCACGATTAGGCTATCGATGCTTCCATTCTCTGAAGCTAATACGCTGTAGAGCGAGATGGCGGCAGGGGGTTCCTCGATGTCGACTACAACTCCTAGGCCGGCTGAGAGATCAGCCTGCGGGTCGAGGTCAACTAGAAGGACTTTGTATCCGAGGTCCGAAAGGGCCGCGCCCAGGTTGAGCACGGTCGTGGTCTT
>JALYYZ010000071.1 GCA_030945985.1 Chloroflexota bacterium | reverse complement strand
ACTGATACGGGAGAGAATGCCCGATCTCATCATACTCGATATATTGCTGTCGGGGCATGATGGTCGAACAATATGTAAGCGGCTAAAGAGCCAAGAGTCAACCAAGGGCGTTTCGATAATCTTGATTTCCGCGCACCCCGAGGCGCGAGCGACGGCACTGGATGCTGGGGCAGATGATTTTGTAGCAAAACCATTCGAAATAGATGATCTGCTGAGTGCTATCGCGCGGCACATCTAGCGCAGCTTT
Source organism: Chloroflexota bacterium (assembly GCA_030945985.1). Lineage (GTDB taxonomy): Bacteria > Chloroflexota > Chloroflexia > QHBQ01 > JADMIH01 > JADMIH01. The sequence continues at coordinate 18,042 of JALYYZ010000071.1, read as the reverse complement.
CAACTACTTTTTAGCTTTTGAAAGTGATAGGAGCAAATCAACACCTTACGGTGTTTGATTTGCTCCTATTTGGAAATAAGCGCTCTGTTCCCAAGAGGCCACATGAATAGGCACCCTGCACAGCAGCAGGCGACCGCGTAGGGGCTATCACGGCTCCTGCAAAGAGTGCCAGTAGCATTACCTCGCGCATATATCTGTGCATCAACCTACCCTTGAGTCGTGAACTCTTTACTCTGGATTAGGAAACGTCTAAGGCAGCCAACCCCTGGCCCTTAGTACTTCGCTGCCGAGCAGGCCCAGGCTTACGCGGTATACTTCAGGCAATTCAGGGTGATATTCCAGCCTGTTGCGCTCGAAGTATTGCACCAGGTAGGTCTTGCCGTCGCTCTTGCTCGCCTCGATGAAAGGCTCGCTGATCGGGTAGCCGTAGACGGGCAGGCCACCGTGCGTTTGCCAGTAGACCGCCAGCTCTTTGGGCATGTTGTGCCTGGTTTCCGGGAAGTAGACGTTGCCTGCGTCGGAATTAGACCCGTGCGGCTGGAACGCCATTTCGCCGTTGCGCCCTGGGGTCACGGTATAGCCGAGCAGCCCGAGCAATATTCTGTAAGGGTCGTGGTTCTCCGGGTGAAACTCGAACCTCGCCCGCTCGAAATATTGCACGATATATAGTTTGCGGTCGGTAGGGCTGACCTCCATATATTCCTCGGTCAAGGGATAGCCGAACTGTTCCAGACCTCCATGCGCAAGCCAATAGTCGCGAAAGCCGCCGCGCATATTGTGGCCTACGAGGGGGAAGTAGATGCCGTCACCGTAATGATAATCAGGCACCCGGCCGGTGGCAAGCGTCTGGGTTGGTACCACCGTGGGCACGGGTGGCGGTATATTACTTGTAGGCGTGGGTTGCGGGGGCTCGGTGACGCCGTAGCCATAGCTGAGTATCACTCCACTGCCCACCGCGAGGGCATGATCGCTGTCGGCCTGGCTTACCTTACTCAATCCTCTCCCTTGTTCGTCTCTCGGTGTTTGCTGGTAATGCCACCTGTCGTCTGCCTCATAACTTACTATATATGGGCCGCCTGTACTGCTGTTGGGAGGGTATTGGCTGTTGGGCAGGAACTGCGCGCCCACCGCGAAGCCTGGGCGTCCGGCCGTAAGGCTCAGTCCGCTGAAGCTTCCGCCCGCGCGTACTGCCGCGAAAGGATCGCCCAGGATACCTTCTCCGGGTATCACCTGCTGCCAACTACCATTCACCCTGTGCAGCAGTAATGCTGACTGTATGTTGCCGTTAGGATTGGCGCGCTGCTCGACGGCGACGCCCGCCACCCATGCTTCGTCCCGGTTGATGGCTCGCACCGACATGAAGATATACTGGCACGGAGTTCCAGCGCCCACAGACGTGGCTGTACCTACAGGAGTGGTGGGCACGGTCGCTGTACCCGACGCGCTACCCCGACCTGCGCCGACGGTCTGACAGATAGGGATCTCCTCCTGGTGCCACGCGCCGTCGTAATGGAATATGCCGGATGGTGTGATGGCCCAGCCCGCACCTTGTGCGAAGTGCAGGCCTACAACGCTGCCCGACCCACCCAATAGTGCATCCTGCTTCCATTGCCCTCCATTGTAATGCAGCACTACACCACGCTGGGCCGCCTGGTAGTCACCCGAAGAGCCGCCCGCCCAGCCTTCTTCGCCGTTGCCGAGCATTTGTATAGATGTGAGCTCGGCATTGGTGATACCGCTCAGCGGGTTGGGCACCTCGCGCCATGTAGTGCCGTCCTTGTGTGCGATCAAGCCACCGCGCCCCACAGCCCATACGTTGGTATCCGTAACCACTGACAGAGCAAGTATCGGCCTGTTGAACACCTGTCGTGACACCGTTTGCCACCGGCTTCCATTAAACCCAACCTGGTATAGCGCACCTTGTGTCGGACCGCCTCCTATTCCAATCCCGCTGATCCATGCGTCGTTGCTGTTCACCATGTAAACGCCGCTGAAATCAACCCGGTCGACGATGCCAGACGTAATAGGTGCCCAGACGAGTTTGTTCTCCTGGGCGCTGCTTTTCTGCAAGCCCGTTGCCAGCGCTACAATGAGCACCGGAATAAGCGTGAAACAACAAGCCGCAGTAACAGCCTTGAACTTACCCATGGCACTCTCCTATGTAATTCGAGATCGGTTGTACAGCATTAACGCAAGACAAAGTCGATGGGTGCGTGGCACCGCCAATCCATAGCAGGGCTTCTCTGGAAATAGAAACCATGCCATGACGAATAAGCAACTTTCTCCGGTGACATATTGCAGGTTTGTCACTAGAGAAAGTTGCTTATCCATTTATTCCCCCGCAGGCGGCTATCCAATGGAGTCCTGGCAACGTCTTTTCACTGCCGGACGGGCCGAGCAGCAGCGTTGAAGAACCGGCTAACAGGCCGCCGTGGAGCATTTCATCCAGAAGTTTCACATCGAAAGGCTTTGATTTCCTTGTTTTACTTTCAACAGCTAAAAGGTCCATGAAGCTGCACTGGGCACCCACAAAGTCCTACTACTGCATGGAGCTATTCATGTAGTAGCCCGGAAATCCGTGAGGAGGTCTCGAGGCACGGGCCTATGTATGCTTAACGCCCAATCCGCAAGGCAAGCAGCGGGCCGTAAGCTTTGCTTGTCAGGGCAATTTGCCCGAAAAGCCGACGCCTGACATGCCTCCTTTGATTTACCAGGCATGAGCCCGTAGTTGAGGCTGTGCTGCACGGGTGCGCGTCATAGTTTCGCACGCCCAGTCTGAGCGCCGCTTAGAATGGAATGGCCTTTGTGCTTGCTTGCGAAACTATGACGCGCACCCTCACCTCGGAACGGCTGTTGCGTTCACCTTCTTCCTGGTATAAAATGTCCTTAGCCATTATAAGCACCGCCCCTGCGGTTCTTCTGTCTGTCTGTTGATGGATCTCAGCACTGGTGAGCCAGCTCCGCATGACTGCTTATAGTGCATCGAACAGTTAGGAGGCATTGAATGAAAAAGACAACAGCCGCCGTAAGCTTTGCTGCTCTCATGCTGTTGGGTGTTCTGGTGGCCGCTGGCATGGTGCCTGCTTCCCGTGCCGCCTCTACAGACGGTCCTATGCTGCAAGCAGCGTTCACACCCACAGGTATTTCACCATCTCAATACCAGGCCGGCGGCACAGGTCCGTTCCAGTTTGCCAGCCCCTCTTTCCAGCGCGTGTGGGATCGCACAGACCACCCGGTGAAGTTGAGCCAGGTCAGCCGTACGTGGTTCTGGGGGCCTGGTCCCAATACGCCCGCCCTCAGCGAGCAATATAACGAAGACCCAACAGGCAAGCACCAGAGGCTTGTGCAATACTTCGATAAAAGCCGTATGGAGATAAACAACCCTGGAGGCGATCCTAACAGCTCGTTCTTCGTGACAAACGGCCTGCTCACCGTCGAACTAATATCGGGCTTTGTGCAGGTAGGCGAAAAGGACTACCAGAAATATCGCCCCTCGTGCATTCCCATGACGGGGGATGCCAACGACACATTTGCTCCCACCTACTTTAGTGTCCAGCGCGTCTCTAACACCCAGGCAGGCGACCACCCAGCGCCCGACAGGACAGGGCAGAAAGCAACGGACACGATAGACCGCGCCGGCAACACAGGCAACGATCCGTCCAGAGCCCTGGTTCCAGGGGTCGACATGGTTCACTTCGAGCCCCAAACCAAGCACAACATCCCCCGCATATTCTGGGACTTCCTCAATTCTTCGGGCCCTGTCCATAACGAGGCGGATGTAGTAGTGAATCAGCAACTGATCACCCCATGGTTCTTTGCTTCCGGCTTGCCCATCAGCGAAGCATATTGGACAAAGGCTACTGTAGGCGGGCAGATAAAGGACGTGATGATACAGGCATTCGAGCGGCGCGCACTCACATACGTGCCGAGCAACAGCCCCGGCTTTCAGGTCGAGATGTCGAATATAGGACAGCATTATTTCGATTGGCGCTACCGTGACAGGGGTGTTTGTCCTGCGGCTACACCGGCGCCTGCTACTAATACCGTACTTGCTACTAGTACTGTGCCTGCGCCCACAAAGACTGCTGTGCGCACCGCCACGCCTACTACCCCTTCACCCACACGGACGACAGGTCCCACCTCTACGCCCTGCATCGCCTGCCCCACGCCTCGGCCAACAGCCTCTGGCGTGCCCATTCCGCCTGGAACAGTAGTAGATGCGACAATAACAATACCTACACCTACGACTACGGTCCACCCGCTCGCTAGATGAGCGCGACCCATAGATACGCTCTTAGAACGACTGGTGCCTAGTGCAGCTTCATGGACCTCTTAGCTCGTGAAAGTAAAACAAAGAAATCGAAACCCTGCGGGTTTCGATTTCTTTGTTCCTGGAAAAGAGCGCTATTTCCCCAAGGGGTGGATGGAAGCTATAAGCTTTATCCTAGCGCCTTCCTGTACTCGGTACCACTGCTAACTGTCTGAAAGCCCATACTCTGATAGAGATGCAAGGCCCCGTTCGGGTTCTGAGTATCGACCCCGAGCGCAACCTCTTGCATACCCAGACTCTTGTGCAACTGAAAGCTCCGCGCGAGCAGTGCGCGAGCAAGCCCTCTCTTGCGCCAGGGCCTGCGGACGCTGATATTCTCGGTGTAGCCTCGCTTGCGGTTGAACCTGGCATTCTCGTCCTCATCAACAAAGTTGCGGATAATGCCCGCTACCTGGTTGTCCTCCCAGGCTATCATCCAAAGGTGGGGTTGAAAGTTGCGCCACTTCTGCCAGCGCTCAAAGTCAGCTTCCTCAACCTCTTCGCTACCCCAATGGTCGCGAAAAGCTTCGACTTCGGCCTCCCAAATCGTACGCATATGCTCTGGCTGCACCGGACGAACCTCCAAGCCCTCGGGCATGGGCAACTCAGGTATATTCTCCAGGTCCGGCCTCACCATATTGTACCCATGTCGTACAGCCTGGTAACCCATAGCTTCGAAGAAGTTGTTCAGTTCGGGCTTGTCCTGCGTCCAGGCGTCGAAAAATCGCGCCCCGGTGTGGGTATGCTGGGCAGCAATCTCTCGCAGTCGCCACTCGGCGTGCCGTATCATTGCCGTGCCCAGGCCACGGCTGCGCCACTCGGGCAAGATGAACCCGACATGAGCATAGAGACGCCTACCGTCGCTTTCATCCGACCACCATACGCGGTTGTATCCAACCAAGCGCCCATTTACCTCGACCAACACTGCGTCCAGGGTTGGATCAGAGTTCTTAAGGTTAGAATAGACCTCGGTCATATCCTCCACCGAGCTAACTTCCTCCATGCCATCCGCCAGCTTGCTCCCTTCGAGCACAGCCACCATGGCCGGGATGTCATCCATATTACGGAAGTGACGAAAACTGAGCCCGGCTATCTCCGGACTGCCCGCCACCTGCACCGCATCCTTGTTCGCTGTTTCTGCCAACATTTGTGGTTCCTCCATCAAAGCTTCACGATCTCTCGTCCGGTTGCCTTCTGTAATAGTCAACGTCTTCGTGTACCTCCCTTCGTCGATTAGGCCGTTTCAGGTAAGCCGCATTTGCAACTATGCCTCTGCAACTACACAGCACCTGGCCCATGACCCACATGTTACCTTGCCCGGCCTAACAAAGCATCGGTCCATGAGCCGATCATAAGTCGGCCCATAGTCCCTGACCTCAACACATAGGCATCAGTCCACAGGGATACTCGTCACCTGCGCGTCTCTTCCAATAGCTAGTTCCCCACCAGCTAAATAGCGACTGTTTTGTTCCCAAAATGCTCGACCATGTGAGCATTTTGGGAATTGCTTATACTTTCCTGGTGAGGTACTAGTGTAACTTCATGGACCTTTTAGCTTCTTCCCCACGAGGTCGCCTGACGAGGCACTAGTAGCTCACCAGGAAAGCATCAATGATACTGTTGGCGAATTACTCCCACTGTGCCTGGGTTTCACCACTCAGCAAATCACATTGAGCATTGAGCATGGTAGATGCATTCAACAACAGTATCATTGCTGGTTGCATTCGATCGCACGCGTGTGAGATGGAATGCAACAAAACAACCACTATTTAGCTGGTGAGGTGCTAGTTGTGCACAGACAAAGAAATAGACCGGCACCCTAGACACGGGGTGCCGATCTATTTGATATGGAAAACCGAGATATTTACGAAAAGACCATCAGGTGCAGCGCGAGGGTTTCCCGCGCTGCACCTGATGGCATCCAGCTAACAGGACACAGGCTGCCAGGAGCTGCGCCCTACCACTGCATAGAGAGGATCGTTGCCCCACCTGCGTACGCTCCGATCCAGGCTCTCGATCTCCGTGAAAGCATTTGTTTCGCGAAGATAACGGGTGACAAGCTGCAAGTGCCCAGGGTCGTCAAGGCTCTGCCAGAGCGCCACCGCTTTTGTGGGAAAGCACCTGTTGGAAAAGGTCACTACCAGCGACGACCCATTCTTCAGCACGCGTGCCGTTTCACGCAGCACCTCCACGGGCCTGGTCAGGTACTGTATCGACACACAGATAGCCACGCCATCAAAGGTACCGTCATCAAAAGGCAGCCTGGGATGCGTGTTCAGGTCCTGTACCAGGTACTCGTTCAGGCATGGGTTATACGCCAGTTCATCGGCATTCATACCCAGCCCTACAACCCGCCGGTAGGCCACTTCGGGCGGGAAGTGGCTTACCCAGCTACTCATCAGGTCGAGGATGTCGCCACCTGCCGGGAAGTATTCACGATAGAGATGAGTTACAGCCGAAACGGCGCGATCATCTATGTGAGTGACGAAGCGGGGCACATCGTAGAATAGGCCATCCGGCTCCTCATCATAGCGCTCGAACGCGCTGGGAGGCAAGGTAGCCATCTCTTCTACTCTTGCGCCGCGCGGGCTGGTGCCTGCGTCCACTCCGGCGACGGTGTTATCTCCTGGGCAGGCTCGGGACCAGGGTCTGAGAGGCCACTCTGGCTGAAGAGGTTCACAGGGCGCAGGCTCATATCGTGCTCACAGGCTATCTGGCAGGACAGGCGCACCTGCCCCAGCAGACCCTTCTCGATCAGTTTGTCCCGCTCAGCCACGGTCATCTTTTGGGGCTCCCCTTCGAGAAACTCCACGCGGCAGGTGGTACATTTCGCATTACCGCCACACCTGTGTAAGATATCAACGCCATTCTGCTCCAGAGCGACCACAAGACGGGTACCATTCTCGACCTCAAAACCGCCAAAACCTTCGGCTTCTATAATCACCATGCTCTGCTCCTTCTATAATGCGACAGGACTAGTCCTCAGCTTGGTTTCTCATTCTTCGTGCCATAAGAGCGCCTTACTCGCCTTACTAATGTAGCTTTATGGACCCTTTAGCTTTTGAAGGAAAAAATCAAAACCATGCTGGTTTTGATTTTTGTTTTTGGAGAGGACTGCTCTTTCCCCAAGAGGTCCATGAAGCTACACTAATACGCGCTTGATGCGGTTTATGGTTGCCCATCAACAGGGCTTGTTTTATACTGTGGAAATTATACAGTATAGAGGCGGACAGAGGAGACCAACTATGGATATAGCGGGGGATGTAGTGAGCAATAACGCAGGCACCATCGAGAGTTTGCTCCACGAAGAGCGTACATACGCTCCTTCAGCCGGCTTCGTAGCCCAGGCCAATATGGCAGACGCAGACGTATACGCTCGCGCTGAGCAGGACCCTGAAGGCTTTTGGCGCGAGATGGCCGGCGTGGTAGAGTGGTTCAAAGAGCCTACCGAGGTGCTGGAATGGCGGCCCCCTTTTGCTAAGTGGTATAGAGATGGAACCCTCAACGCCTGCTATAACTGCGTTGATCGTCACCTGGGGCAACGCGGCAACAAACCCGCCATCATTTGGGAAGGCGAGCCTGGTGATGTAGAGACCATCACTTATAACGATCTATATCACAGGGTGAACCGCGCTGCGGCTATGTTGCGGTCCCTCGGAGTAAGTAAGGGCGACCGCGTGGCCATCTACATGCCGCTTATACCCGAAGTGGTCGTAGCGATGCTTGCCTGCGCACGCCTGGGTGCGCCTCATACGGTGGTATTTGGAGGCTTCGCGCCGGAAGCCCTGCGGGACAGGATAATCGATGCTCAGGCCAGGTTAGTAATCACCACTGATGGGGGTTACAGACGTGGCAGCATCGTGCCCCTGAAAGAGAACACCGACGCGGCGCTCGATGCTCCCGATTTGCCTGTTGAGAAGGTGCTGGTGGTACGGCGCGTGGGCGACAAAGTAGAGCATAAAGGTTGGAAAGAAGGCCGCGACGTCTGGTGGCACGAAGCGCTGGCCCAGATCCCCGAAGATGCAATTGTAGAGCCGGAGCAGGTGGAAGCAGAGCACCCACTCTATATTCTATATACCTCGGGCACGACGGGTAAACCGAAGGGTGTGCTGCATACAACAGGTGGATACATGGTGGGTACTACCCTCACCTCGAAGTGGGTCTTCGACCTGAAGGAGGAGGACGTCTACTGGTGTACAGCCGACGTGGGCTGGGTTACAGGACATTCTTACCTCGTCTATGGGCCACTCTCCAACGGCGTTACAGCGCTCATGTATGAGGGCACGCCCGACTACCCTGATAAGGACCGCTGGTGGAAGTTGATCGAGAAACACAAGGTGACTATCCTCTACACAGCTCCCACGGCCATCCGCACCTTTATGCGATGGGGCACCGAATACCCTGAACGTTCAGACCTCTCATCACTGCGACTGCTCGGTTCGGTCGGCGAGCCTATCAATCCTGAAGCCTGGATATGGTACCAGAAAAACATAGGTGGCGGCAGATGCCCCGTGGTGGACACCTGGTGGCAGACGGAGACGGGAGCTATCATGATTACACCCCTCCCGGCGCTCATACCGACGAAGCCTGGAAGCGCTACACGCCCATTCCCAGGTATAGCTGCCCAAATCGTGGATGATAACGGCAAGCCGCTGCCCATAGGCGCATCAGGTGGACTGCTGGTTGTGAAACGCCCCTGGCCTTCTATGCTGCGCACTATCTGGGGCGACGACCAACGGTACATTGACGGCTATTGGGGGCACTTCGGCGAGGCCCACGAGATATATTTTACCGGCGATGGCGCGCACCAGGACATGGAAGGCTATTTCTGGCTCATGGGCCGGGTGGACGATGTGCTCAACGTGGCGGGCCACCGGTTGGGTACGATGGAGCTTGAAAGCGCCCTGGTGAGCCATCCCTCGGTAGCCGAAGCTGCCGTGGTGGGAGTATCACACGAAATCAAAGGCCAGGGCGTGGTGGCCTTCGTCACCCCGAGATCGGGCATCGAAGGCGGCCCTGAGCTGGTTGAGGAGCTGCGCAGGCACGTCTCGGAAAAGATAGGCCCTATTGCCAAGCCGGATAGGATATATTTCACAAGCGAGTTACCTAAGACCCGTTCGGCCAAGATCATGCGCCGCCTGCTAAGAGATATAGCCGAAGGTCGCGTGCTGGGCGACACCACCACGCTCGCCGACCCGTCCGTCATGGCATCCATAAAGAAGCAATACGAAGATAAGGAGTAGGCGAAGCACCTGATTGACACGCCACGGAAACGCGCCATATAATGCCAGGTGACAGAGGAAAAACCTGGGTGAGGGATTATTGGCCTTTCGAATATTAGTTATTGCCCCTACTTCGTTCTTCTCGGACTACGGCGCGCATGTGCGCATCCTGGAAGAGATCAGCCATCTCCAGGAACGCGGTCATTCTATACTCGTCTGCACCTATCACACCGGCGGTGATGTGCCCGGTGTGCCAATACACCGTTCGATTGACGTGCCCTGGAAGCGTGGCGTGATGGTTGGATCGTCGAGGCACAAGCTCTACTTTGATGTGGGCCTTGCCGCAACCGTGCAGCGTGCCGCTCTGGAGTTCAAGCCCGATCTGGTACATGCCCATCTGCACGAAGGAGCCCTGCTTGGCTGGCCGGTACGCATGTTGCACAAGGTGCCCCTCATCTTCGATTATCAGGGCAGCCTCACCGCTGAAATGCAAGATCACCACTTCTTACGTCCCGAATCTCCTTTCTTCCGCCCGCTCAAGTGGCTGGAGCGACGCATAGACAGATCGGCGGACGCGGTAATCGTCTCCTCCAGGAATGCCGAGCACCGTCTACGCCTCTCTATTAGAGACTACACCGACCGCATCACCACCGTAATAGATGCCGTAAACACGCAAGTATTCGCGCCACCGGGCTCCGGCCTGGAACGGAACGCCCTACTCGCTCTCAAGCATTCGCTCGGTATACCAGGCGAGCGCAAAGTGGTGGCTTATCTCGGTCTGCTCGCTCCATACCAGGGCACCGACCTGCTCCTGGAGGCAGCCTCTATTATGCTGAACGAGTGGGGTAGGCATGACATACATTTCCTGCTCATGGGATTTCCCGGCGTCGATAGCTACCGGGCACAGGCCGACAAGCTGGGCCTCAACGGCTACGTTAGCTTCCCCGGCCGCATATCGTACAGCAGTGCCCCTCGCTTCTTGGCCGTGGGCGACGTAGCGGTTGCGCCCAAGATTTCGTCCACCGAAGGCGCGGGTAAAATAGGCAACTACATGGCAATGGCGCTGCCTGTGGTCACTTTCGATACTGCTGTGAGCCGTGAATACCTAAACGATCTGGGCGTTTATGCCTCGCCCGGCGACTCTCGCTCTCTTGCCGAGCGGTTACGCCAGGTCCTCGACAATCCTGAGCGCTACAGAGAGGTAGGCACACAGCTACGTGAGAGGTGCATAGAAGATCTCTCATGGCGGGGCGCCACCGACAGTATAGAGAACATCTACAAACGTGCTATCTCCGCACGCCTGCAGATAGATCCCCTGAATAACAGAGCTTTGCCGGAAGCTGCTCAGGTAGGGATCTCTTCTTCACCTACAATGCGCGCACCTGTGGCTGCCACGCCCAGGCCGCGAAGTGCGGTTAAATAGCAGATGAGTGATTTAGCCTCCGGCGCTCCACGGGTCAACACCCAGGTGGCACGGCCCACAGGTTGGAAGGGCATGCTCAAGCCGTATGTTGTTGCAGTATTGAGCGCCTTCTGGGTGCGTTGGTACAAGCTGCGACTCAGCAACCACGTGCAATTCGGGCGCAACTTCGCTACCAATGGACGTATGGTCATCCGGGGGCCTGGGCGCGTGATCTTTGGTGACGACATAAACGCCTGGGCCAATGCCGAAAAGAATGTATTTATTACCTATACAGCCGAGTCGCGCATTACAGTCGGGAGTGGCAGCAGGCTGAATGGCGTAGGCGCTATGGCTTACACTCAAATATCTTTTGGGCCACGTTGCATCGTAGGCTCGGCTATTGTAGTGGACAACGATTTCCACCCATTGGAGCCTGCAAAGCGCCACGATCCTACCGCGCCTATTACAGCAGCTCCAATAAAGATAGGCGAAAACGTCTGGTTAGCTGGGCAATGCGCGGTTCTCAAGGGTGTCACAGTCGGCGACAACTCGGTGGTAGGCTTCCGGGCGGTGGTCTCCGGCAATGTACCCGCCAACGTAGTGGTAGCAGGCAACCCCGCTCGCATAGTCAAGCGCTTCGACACGTAGATGAACCCGTGCAATCGAGTGCCTATTTAGCCCGCTTGGCAGGAAATAAGAGGAACAAACACAGAAACCCGGAGGGTTTCTGTGTTTGTTCCTCTTTCTATATTCTCTACAGGGTGATCTAAAGAGGCGCTAGTTTTTGTGTATCGCTCTCTTTAGTGTAACCATCTCGGCGGTGTTAAACGGCTTGAGCAGATACAAGCAGGCACCATATAACGCAAACAGGCCCGCCCCCACGGCGGCATAAAGTGCAAGAGCAGCCAATCCGGTGGACCAACCCCACATCAAAGGCCACAGCAGCCAGATTGCAAGTGCCAGTCCGGCACCGGCAGCGAATGGCTTTGCGGCGGTGGAAAGTAGTTGGCCTGGGCGCACCCCCAGTTCTCTACTTACCCACAGAACGAACGGGCAGAGAAGCACTATTTCGCTGCCTACCGTAGTGAGAGCCGCGCCATTGATCCCCAGCAAAGGTACCAACAGCAAGTTTGCTCCTACATTGAACAGCACAGTGAAGCCGAATGCCCTGGTAATCAATCGCTGCTTATCGAGAGCGATCAGTACGTACTGAGTAAGGCCGTTCACGAAGCTGAAGGGTAGGAAAAAGATCAATATTTGCAGAGCCGTAGCCGACTCCGGTAAGTAGCCCGACTTACCGCCCGTGAGCACGGATACGAGCAGAGGCGAGAACCAAACCGTGAGCGACACCAACGGTACGGCAGCTACCGACAGCACACGTAGGGCAAAGGTGTATTCGTACAGGAGGCGGGGACGGTCGTTCGCGGCATGTCTGGACATACGAGGAAAGAGGGCCAACGTCACAGCGGGGGTGATAAGTAGCACAAAGTTGAGAAAACGGTAAGCCGCGTCATACCGGGCTACTGCCGCAGGGCTCAGACTGCCAATGATAAACGTGTCAACACGGAAAAAAAGCCCCACAAGCAAGGCGTTGAGCATAAGAGGCCAACCCGCCTTGAGAAGGGGCAGAGCTATAGTGCGGCTCAGACGAAAGGCCTCCATACTGAGACGTGCGCGCAGATCGGGGAAGTCGCGCCGCAATAGGGAGGCAAATACGAGCGAGGTAACTAGAGTAGTAAGCAGCGCAGCAAAGGCTAACCCGGCGACGCCCCAACCCAACAAGAGCGCGCCTATACCCAGAGTTACGTTGAGCGCTGCCGTCGCAACTCCTATAACTGCGGGCAAAGACATACGCTCATGCCCATACAGTAGTGCCGTCACGGTGCCCGAAAAAGCACTGGGCAACAGTGATAAGGTGAGGATGCCTATAGAGAGCGCGCCCGCCGTGCTCAAGCCGAAGAAGGCCAGGTATATAGCAGTAAACAGGCCGACTGGCAGAAACAGGACAAGCGAAAGCAGCAGACGCAGCGAAAGCGTATCACTGAACAATGCGTTGGTTAGCTGCTGACCAGTATGGGTTCCGCGCTCACGAGCTACATCGCGCGACATCAACGTGCCGAGGCCCCATTCAGCAATGCTGCTTGTGTAGGAGAAGAGGAGAGCGGCCAGTATATACCAGCCCAACGAGGCGCTGTCCACCAGCCTGAACTGCACCACGCCGTAACCCAGCATCAGGACTTTGGTGATAAGTTGCGCCGCGAAGGGGCTGACAGCATTTATCGCCACCCGCCTGGCTGCGCTGGGCTCGCCCGGCACATTCGCGGTTTCGGCTGGTGTATCTAGCTGGTCCTGCATGCCCCTCTTGCTTATGGGTAAATCTCTCCTCTGTTTATACACTATATGCCATATTGTAGCATCAGGGCTGAAGTCTGCACCAGGCTGCTAGTGCAGCTTCATGGACCTTTTTGGCTTTTGAAAAGAGACAACAAATCAAAACACCGAGTGTTTGGATTTGTTGTATGGGAAACAAACGCTCTTTCCCCTAAAGGTCGCTTGAAGAGGCACGTGTAGCTTCATGAACCTCTTAGCTTTTGAGAGAAAAACAAAGAAAACAAAACTCTGCGGTTTTGATTTCTTTGTTCCTGGAAAGAAGCGTTCTTTCCCCAAAAGGTGGCTGAAAGTTGCCCTAGTACGTCACCAGCTAAAGATTGACTGTTTGTTTCATTATTTCTCACATGGGTGAGAAATAATGAAATTATCAATACTTTGCTGGTAGGGTACTAGGTCCTGTTTTCAAAGCCGAAACCTCGGACTGTAGATGCTCTTTTTAGGCCTCACGTTACGCTTGTGGTCTGCGTTGATCAGCCCCCTGCAAATGACTGAACTGCAGTTTGAAAACAGGACCTAGGAGCAGTTTCAGATGGTTTGCCGAGGTCGCAGGTGGCACGCAGTATGCACCGCAAAAAGGTACATTGCGCATCATAGGAGCAAACGCCATGTTGAAGCCGAGAATGCCCGTCCGGCGCTTTGATGTATTTGCCGAGTACAACCGTCAGAAGGCCCTGACGAAGGGTGTGCCCGAAGACGAAGCAGCGGGATACGGGCTGTGGGTCGCCAAGGTGGTAGCGTCGGGCGGCTCGGGACGCTCCATAGGGATGCATGCCCCTTCCGGGAAAGGCGGTAAGCAGGAACAAGGTGAACAGCCGAATAGTCAGGAGGCACCAGAGGAGCCGGTCGGGCCCAAATGGCACGTCCTCGGTGGCGAAGATCAGACAGACGAGATGTACGAGAGCCAGGTGGTGCGGCGCATGGGTGAGGAGTTCTACAACAAAGTATTTCTCCCGGCCATCGAGGATGCGGTGCGAGAGGACCGCACGTACACATCTATCCGCGACACCATCCGCCGCGACTGGAAACCGTAGCATCCTACCGCAGACCTTCTACAGACCTTCTCATGATAGAGAAGCCCTACCTTGAAGAACAAACAACGCTAACCCCATAGGGTTAGCGTTGTTTGTTCTCTATATCGTTCCTTGTGATAACACGAACCTATTTGCTGTCAGTGCGACAGTGACTTCAAAGCGATAATCAACAGCACGGTCAGCACCATGAAGAGTATAGCACCCATTCCGACGCAGCCGATAATCATCATGTTCATCTGAGCCCGCCTTGCCTTTGCGCGATCAACAGGCTTACCCTCCCTGGTTCCGGTTGCGTCTTCGGTCGTTTCGGTGGGATGCTGGGCGTCCAGCAGGGCTCTATACGCTTCTCCTAGACCTTGCGCATCCATCAATGCGCGCATAGAGCCAGCATGTTGTTGCGCGTACTCCCTAAGAGCAGGTGATGTCCGTATACCCACGCTCAGGTTTGCGGTGCCGGGGGGTATCTTGCGCCACAAGTCGTAGGCGTCACCCCCCAGGCTATCGGGGCCGCCTGCCTCCAGCTTGCGATAAAGCCGCACCCGCTGTGGGTCTTTGCTCAGTACTAACCGCAGCACTATTTTATCCCACATCTCCCGCGAAGGGGGATCAAGACGCTTGCTAATAGCATGTTCAGCCCAGGTTTCATATAGCCTGTCGAATGGATCCATCTCTGTACTCTTAGTCCTCTCATAAGTTGCGGCCAAGCACCTATATATGCATCAGGATAGTGTCTTACCAGAAAAGTGTCTAAAATATCTATAGTTGTATTCTTGCCCACTTCCGGTGAGCATTTATGCAACAAACAAACACAACTTGGTTGGCATACACTAGATCCCGGCAGCGGCGGTTGAATATACGCTCAATACAGTCCTGGCAGCAGCTTCCCAGGTGAACTTTGATGCCTGCTCGGGCCCCTCGACGGCCAACCTTTGTCTCAGGGCATCGTCCAGCAGCAAGCGTTCCAGCCCGGCGGCTATATCTTCAACCGAGCGCGCCTCCACGGACAGGGCTGCACTGCCTACTACTTCAGCAAGGGCTCCATCCTTAGACACGAGTGTTGGAACGCCACAAGCTAGCGCTTCAGCTGCGGGCAAGCCAAAGCCCTCGTAGAGGCTTGGATAAGCGAATACCGACGCTTTGTTATAGAGAAGAGGTAGATCCTCATCGTAAACATAGTCCAAAAAGACAACGTTGCCTCCCGATCGGCGCACACGCTCCGCAGCTTCTAATATAGGCTCGTACAACCAGCCTTTCCGTCCCGCTAACAGGAGCACCACCTCACCGGAGACGCGCTTTTCACTCGTTACAAGACCATAAGCCTGCACCAACCTCACCAGGTTCTTGCGAGGCTCCAGGGTACCCACATGGAGGATTATCTTCGCTCCGGGGCCGGGGAGCTTAGACCGGAGCCGACCAGGCATAGTGCGCAGTGCCTCGACAGCCATGAGCCTGAACCTCTTGTCTACACCGTTGTACGCAACTGTGATCTTCCGGTCGGGAACGTCCAGTAGGCGTGTTAGATCATCGGCGGTTTGCTGGGAAACGGCTACTACATGGTCGGCGCGGCGAACTGCGGCGGGCACGGTTTTGCCCAGGAAAGAGGCAAGCTTAGGTTCAGCACACTCGGGCATAACCAGGAACGAGAGGTCATGCACGGTTACTACGTCGGCGCCGGTGCGGTGCGGGGGGGAAACAAAGTCGGGTGAGTGCATGATATCGCATTTCCCCGTGAAGAGATCTACAGGCAGGGGTATTCTAAGTCGCTGCCACACGGCGAACATCTGGCGTACAGAGAGCGGCACAGCTACAGGGTGCAAGCGGCCATGTTCGGCAAATAGCTTCTGTGCCTGGCGCCACTCGGGTGTATCTCTGGGTAATCCCCTGGCCGCATAGAAGAGGGCGTAGCTATTTTCGCTATCGATCTCCGCCAGGGCGCTGACGAGCGAGCGTGTGTAGCGAGCTATACCGGCGCCTGGGTAGATACCCGTTGTATAGTCTAAAGCAACCTTCAATTAGGTACTCACCTTACGCAGTTCGGCCCACTGCACGCTTGACCGTCGTTTATATAGCAGCTAAGATCGTGCGTAACTGCATAAGGTGAGCATGTCGTTTCAGAGCTTGTGCCGGCATGCTGCTCAGCGCCTTCGGCTGATTAAGTAAAGGATCAACCCACCAACCACCAGGCTCCAGTAGTTTATGAGGCGGTCGAGTAGGGCTATGGAGACAGCAAGCTGGTGGTCCTTCAAGAAAAGGCCCAGGGCCACAGTGACAGCGCCTTCTACCACGCCCATTCCTCCTGGCGTTAGAGGTAATGTGGTGAGCAGCGAGCTTAGAAGAGCAATAAAGATAACTGCCGATAGAGTAACTGCATGAGCATCGAGCGAGCGCGTTACGAAGAAGAGGCGCCCGCCTTCGAGGAACCAGATTACAACAGTGTAGCCGAGCAGTCCCGGCAGGCTCCGACGCTTGAACGAGTGAAGTATGCCGTATTGAAACTGCGTGAACTTATCAGCGAAGCGGTGCGGGATGAAGTGCAACAATATATGGCTGAAATAGCGTAGCGCCAGGAGGCCCCCTATCAACGCTACCACCATGACCACACCCAACAGCATGACCAGGCCCAGGTTCAGATCACCACTTCCTGTGGCGCTCCTGGAAAGCTGCTGCTGCACAAGTGTAAAAGAGGCCACCAGCAGACCAAAGAGCACCAGCAGGTCTACTACTCGCTCGGCCAGTATAGTGCCTATGGTGGTGGAGAAAGATATATTCGCGTTGCGCTTGAGCAAATAGCTGCGATATGCGTCGCCTAGCTTGGCCGGTACGATGCAGTTGACGAACCAGGAGAGATATATTATTTCCACAAGGCCGTTTAGGCTGGGCAGCTTAGAGCCGCCTTTGCTGGTGCTGGGGTTGCTGGTATAGCCCACGTTGCCCAACAGCATACGCCAGCGGGCAGCACGCAGCCAGAAGGCTGAGTAATAAACGACGAAACCCGCCAGAAAAAAGAGTGGGTTGGCCGTGAGCATAGTGGCCCAGGTCTTCGCCGGGTCTATATTGAGGCGAGTAAATATGAAAACGATTATGCCCAGGGCGAGTAGAAAGGAGAGGATGGTGCGGGGATTCAGCAGTTTATGGCTTAGCCACGACTTGTCTTCGGCTATATCCTCGACAGGCCCTGCGCCCACCAATGCTGTGGCTTCGAGCTCTGCTCGCTCCTGGGCCGCGATCGGCGTTTCCCCGGTGTGAACGTCGAGAGGGGGCAACTCGATCAGAGAATGATGTCTAGCTGAACTACTTTCTGCGGAGCCATTTAGAACCGCCGACGAATCGATGTCATCTACGGCGCTGTCTACCTGCGCGGCGGGACGCTGTTGCGGTTCAGTAATATCTCTGCCTCCACACATTTTGTGCGGCTCTCATTATCTGCCGCCCGGAATACCTCCTGCAATATTACCACAAAGTAGCTCTGTGGTGTAGCAGATAACTGCCTCCAAAACTGGTTCCCGCGCCGTAGAGTGCTCAACCCATCAAGCACTCAAGAGGTATGCATACCTCCCTGGCTGCACTATAATAAGATAGATGCATGTTTCGACAGATTAAGGAGTTCGCTTGCGACGCTCGAACAAGAGATCAATGGGGCGTAATTTAGAGACGGCAAGCTAGGGTCCTGAGATTATAGAAGGGCTA
>JALYYZ010000049.1 GCA_030945985.1 Chloroflexota bacterium | reverse complement strand
GTTCCAGCCCTGGGCCATCGCGGCCTCAGATGGCGCCCCTGGCGTACCCACCCTCGTGGCAGCGGGCGCGAACGCCTTGATGGGCATTACGATAGAAGCAGGCAACATGGTAACCTCCACGTTACCCGCCCCGCCTCTGAGCCTCACCTTCCCTATGATCCTCAGGCACAATGGGGAGCTAATCCTGGCAGACCATCAGCAAAATTACCTGGTCAGATGGGACATCAAGAGCGGTAAGCCAATCGGCACGATAGGCGGGCCGGGGATCATGCCGGGTCAACTTGGATATATAGGAGGGCTCACGCAAGACAGCGAGGGCCGGATCTATGTTGCCGATACCGTGAACCGCGTTATTCAGAGGTTCGGCACCGACGACAAGATAGACGCCGTATGGACGGCCCGAGAACCTGGCGGCGAAGTCGGGGAGAGCCGTTAATGGCGCGCGAAACGGTTGGGAGAGAAGCAAACGAGCAAGTAGCCATGCCAGCTGCGCAGTTGGTGGCTGATGCGCCAGAGACGAGCGAAGAAAAGCGTGGAGTGCTCGGCACAGGTGACCCAGCAGGGCACGCCGAGCTCGTTGAAACGCGCGAAGAAGCCGAAGAGAACTCGCCTCTATTCGGCCAGCCGAAGGGCCTGTTCGGGCGGCTCATGACGGGTATCACTCGCAACGTGATCGTGCTTGGCATGGTCAGCTTCTTCACCGACGTAAGCAGCGAGATGATAGTGCCCGTGCGTATCATCTTCCTCGTGCTGGTGCTGCGTACCCCCTTGCCGATAGCCGGCCACATCGAGGGCTTGGCCGAAAGCACAGCCAGCCTGCTCAAGATCGTATCGGGCCGCATGTCCGACCGTGTAAGCCGCCGAAAACCCCTTATCCTCTTTGGCTACAGCATCGCCAACATAGCCAAGCCGCTGCTTGGCCTGGCGACGGTCTGGCCGGTAGCCTTGCTGCTGATCTTCTTCGACCGGGTAGGCAAAGGGGTGCGAGGGAGCCCGCGCGATGCCATGATGGCCGACTCGACGCCGCAAAAATACATGGGCAAGGCATTCGGCTTCCATCGCAGCATGGATACTCTGGGCGCTGCGGTGGGGCCACTCCTTACATACTTAATACTGATGCTCTCATCGAACAATCTGAGGGCCGTCTTCTGGTGGACTGCCGTGCCGGGAGCGCTGTCGGTAATAGTGATCCTTGTATTCCTGCGTGAGCGCAAGACGCCCGCGCGAGTCGCCGAGGCTGCAGAGGAAAAGCGCGCCGAGAAGACGCGTGTGAGCGTACCCGCGTCCGCCCTGGGGACGCGCTTCTGGATGTTCACAGCCATATCGACTTTCTTCGCGATGGGCAACTCGTCAGACGCTTTTATCTTCTTACGCTCAGCGGGCCTGGAGCAATCGGTACTCCTCGTGCCTCTGATGTATTTTGGCTACAACTTCATCTACGCACTACTCGCCACTCCCCTGGGCGCGCTCAGCGACAGGTTGGGACGGCTTCCTGTGCTAATCTCGGGCTACATAGCTTTCGCACTGGTCTACGCAGGCTGGGCTGCTGCTACCCAGGCATGGAACGGCTGGGCACTGTTCCTGGTGTATGGCGTCTATGCAGCCGCCACCGAGGGTGTAGCGAAGGCATACGTAACCGACCTCGTGCCAAAGACAGCCAGGGGCAGCGCGATGGGCTGGTTCAACGGCCTCACGGGCGTAGCAGCCCTGCCTGCTAACGTGATCGGAGGCTGGCTCTGGAGCACCGCCGGCCCAGGCGCCACCTTCGGTTTCGGGGCCTGGACAGCAGCCGTAGCCGTAGCCCTGATGATAGCCTGGCTCCCCTGGCTGGCTAAAGATCGCGCCAAAAAGATGGAAGCTGCCTCTGTGGCGGCGTAAAAGCGCCCGTTCCTAGCCCTAACTAGCAAAGTATTGATAGTTACATTAGTGCTCACCTGCGGTGAGCACTAATGTAACATGACACTCACTTTTTAGCCAGTGAGGTGCTAGGACAGCTTCGAGCACGCTTTTAGCTATTGAAAGAAAGAGGAACCAATCAAAACCCTACGGGTTTTGATTGGTTCCTCTTTGGAATAAACCGCTCTTTCTCAAGAGGTCGCCTGAAGAGGCACTAGCGGCTGCTGGCTGGGGACGGGGTGGTGGCTACGGTAGGCTGAGCATCGCCCACACCTGGGGTGGCCATCATCGCGCCTGGCGTGGCCATCATTGTTGCGCCAGGTGTGCCCATCATTGTTGCGCCTGGAGTAGAAGTGTCTGCGCCAGGCGTACCCATCATTGTTGTGCCGGGTGTGCCGGTGGTTGCGATTGGCGTGCTGTCGCCAAGAGTGCTGGTGCCGCTGCCCGACACATTGGGGAGCTTGATGCTGGCGAGCATATGTGTGAAGGGCTCCTTGATGGAGGCATCACCCTTCTGGTTTACGAAGGTGAAGAGATAGAAACCTTTACCCCGCTGCTCAGCAAATGCCTGGCCCGAGAGGTCTACACCGCCGACATTGATCGTGAAGGCCACGTGAGAGGCACTCCCTATCGTATCATGGCTGACTTCTTTGTAAGAAGGGTAGGTTTGCGTTAGCCCCTGGCCGATCTGTTGCGGCAGGGTGGCCGGGTCGATCTGCGTGGTCATCTCGCCATAGGTTGCGCGAACACGCGTAGTTGGAACGTCCGAAGGGCCGAACGAAACGCCGTTGCTCTTCTCGTCGGCGACCCAGGTGGAAGGATAATCTATCGACCATGTACCTGTGACTGCTGTGTAGGTGCTATACGTCAACGCGGCCGGTGTGCCGCTTATGCTTGTACCACTCATAGCGGCGCCAGGCGTGCCGGTGCCAGTCATGCTGCTGCCGGCAGTGCTTGTGCCACCCATGGTGGCCGATGTGGTTGTATCAGTTGGCGCCGCCAACATCGCAGTGTTGGTAGGTGCCGCAATCATCACCGTGTTGGTAGGGACCGCCGCAACAGTGTTGGTGGCAACTGCGGTTGGAGTAGCGGCAGTCCCTCCACATGCCGAGAGGAGCATCATCGCGCCGGCTGCCGGGCCGAGTAACAGAACTTTCGCCATATCTTTGCTTATAAATGCCATTTTGAACTTTTCTCCTTAATGTAGATCAATGTAGATCGATTTGTCGGACCGGCCATCGCGGGAGTTCAGGGCGAAATGTAGATCCGCAGATGCTGCCAAAAGCCGGTATTTTCTTGCGCTTGCGCCCACAAGCAACATACATTATATCACATCCAGCACATGAAGCGCACGTCACTACGCCTCTGATACATACTGTATTGCTTGTATTGCACCCCAAACCGTGCTACACTGAGCACAGCAGTAGCTCAACTTCACCTTTGTGCAACTTTATATTTGCGCACTTCCTGGCACTTCCGTTTTGTTGAGGGCTCTGTGCATGGCATGTGCCTGTGGGCTGTTCTGGTCTGTAGGGTCAATAGATGCACCACCCGAAGCTGCATGGGTTATAGAGTTGATCCGTGATGCTTCCTGTGTGCAAAGGTCCTACACAATGTTCTCCTGTTTAGTTACAGCAGATCAAAAGAGTTGACCATCAAAGTGGATATAGAGAAGGAGAAGAAGGCATGGAAGCTAACGAAGAACTGACAAGAGGGAGAACAAGAACAAGAAACCTACGGCCCGTCATAGTAATGCTGATGCTGATGCTGATCGGAGTAGCGAGCCTGAGTGCTGGGGCTGCATTTGCCGGTCTGCCTGCGAGTAAGAGCGCTACCCTGGTATCACAGGCACAGGGTAAGTCGGCGTCGGGCGACAGCCATGACCAGGGGGTCACCGCCAACAACGGAACGGGGCAGATAGCGGCTGCGATCCCACCAGCCGCGCCCGTGGCTCCAAATGTTGTCCTTTATGACCAATACAACAACGACGGCAATAATTCTATTGTGTCGAGCAACCGGACGGATAATGCCGCCCTTACATCCGAGACTGCGGACGATTTGGTCGTGCCGTCCGGTGTGAACTGGAACATCACCGAGGTGGACGTCCGTGGCAACGTGGCCGCTGCTCCGCAGAACACTTTCAACGTGCGCTTCTACCAGAACACAGGCACTCTGCCCGGCACAATGGTTTATGAGGCGCTCAACCTGGCCTTCAGTGGCACCAACCTCGACATAGTCATCCCGCTGACTACTGCGGCGGTTCTGACCACCGGCACCTACTGGGTATCAGTGCAGGACAACATCTCAGGAGCCAACTGGTACTGGGAGATGCGCGCTGTGCAGTCAAACAGTCCTGCGGCCTTCCGTGAGGGCGGCGGCTTCGGCACGGGCTGTAATGCCCCGGCATGGTTCAATCGTGGCACTTGCACCACCACTACCAGCACCCCTGACCAGATGTTCCGCCTGATGGGCACAGCGCCCACTCAGGGCACCCCTACCCGCACCGCTACACCTACAGCGTGCCCGCCAGGCCAGACATACAACGTCGCTGCTACAACGGGCACTATCGTATTAGGTACTACAGACACAGGTAATCATTGCGATGAATGCACAAACAACATCACGCTGCCCTTCCCCGTGAGCCTCTATGGTCAGAGCTTCACCACTGCTA
>JALYYZ010000023.1 GCA_030945985.1 Chloroflexota bacterium | reverse complement strand
GTAGTCTCTCAGCTTGTCCGCTCACCGGGCGTTTACTTCACCGCTGCGGAAGATACAAACACAGGACGCCAGCTGTTTGGAGCGAAGCTGATACCTAACCGTGGTGCCTGGCTTGAATTCGAAACCTCCAATAAGAACGTCATGTCGGTGAAGGTAGACCGCAAGCGCAAGATACCTGTGACGATCCTGCTGCGCGCCATCGGCTACCCTGACGATGACCAGTTGCTGGAGATCTTCAAGGGTGTCAATACGCACCCCGACCACAACTATATCCGCGCTACCCTCGATAAAGACGGCATCCACGAAAAGGACGGCAAAGACGCCCGCGAAGAGGCAGTGATCGAGTTCTATCGCAGGCTACGCCCAGGCGATCCGCCTACACGCGATAACGCGGACAGCCTCCTACAATCTCTCCTCTTCAACCCGCGCCGCTACGACCTGGCAAGGGTGGGCCGCTATAAGCTCAACAAGCGACTTGAGGTTGACGTCTCGCTCGATACACGAGTGCTCACCAACAACGACCTGCTCAAGATAGTCGAGCAGATGATCGTGCTCAACAACAACGAGCTCGATCCCACTAAGAGCGCCCACCCTGATGATATCGACCACCTGGGAAACCGCCGTGTGCGTGCCGTGGGAGAGCTTATCCAGCAGCAGTTCCGTGTGGGCCTACTGCGGATGGAGCGTGTTATCAAGGAGCGCATGTCTATCCAGGACCCGGAGACCGCTTCCCCAGGCGCGCTGATCAATATCCGCCCTGTAGTGGCTGCCATGCGCGAGTTTTTCGGCGGCTCCCAGCTCTCACAATTTATGGACCAGACGAACCCCCTATCGGAGCTAAACCACAAGCGACGCCTCTCGGCTCTCGGTCCAGGCGGACTGAGCCGTGACCGCGCTGGCTTCGATGTGCGCGACGTGCATGAGAGCCACTATGGGCGCATCTGCCCTGTGGAGACGCCCGAAGGGCCGAATATTGGCCTTATAGGATCGCTGGCGACGTATGCGCGCATCAACGAGTTCGGCTTCATCGAGACGCCCTATCGCAAGGCTATCAATACCGTGGATAACCGCGCCGACCTGCTGGAAGGCCATATTCTTGGTGAGGATATCAAGGATAGTCGAGGCCACACAATTGCCGAGAAAGGCGTGGAGATCACAGCCGCGCTTGCCCCCAAGATCGAAAAGGCCGGGCCAACCAGAGTCAAGGTCAAGCCCCATATCGCTGGCCCCAACGATGTTGAAGTAGAGAACGTAGGCGCTGAACTTGTCGGCTACACCCTGAGAGAAGACATCAAGGACGGCACCGGCAAGATCGTTGTCCCAACAGGCACGCAGATCAACGGCGCGCTCGCGGGACAGATAGCATCCCTCGGACGCGATACCGGCCAGAAGAAAGTCAAAGTAGGTCCCATCAGGTACGTATCGGCTGACGTTGAAGACAGGTTCATCATAGCGCAGGCGAACGCCCGCGTAGATGAGAACGGCGTCTTCCTTGACCGCAATATCACTTCTCGGTACCAGCAGCACTTCCTGCAGGAACCCGCCGATAATGTGGACTACATGGACGTATCTCCCAAGCAGGTGGTGTCAGTAGCCACAGCGCTTATACCTTTCCTCGAGCATGACGATGCAAACCGTGCACTCATGGGCGCGAACATGCAGCGCCAGGCCGTGCCTCTGCTCCAGCCTCGCTCGCCTATCGTGGGCACCGGCATCGAGTGGCAAGCTGCTCGCGACTCTGGTCAGGTAGTGCTTGCCCGCCAGGCAGGCGCAGTGGTGCGCTCCGACTCGGCCATGGTAGTTATCTGTGACGCCGAGGGAGTCGAGCACGAATATAACATGCAGAAGTTCGTCCGCTCGAACCAGGACACCTGCATCAATCAGCGCCCCATCGTAAAGACGGGTGACCAGGTTTACGCTGGCGCAGTTATTGCCGACTCTTCCTCAACAGAGAATGGCGAGCTCGCCCTGGGGCAGAATATCCTCGTAGCTTTTATGAGCTTCGAGGGAGGTAACTTCGAGGACGCTATAGTCCTATCGCAGCGCCTCGTGCGTGATGATGTCTTCACATCGGTGCATATCGAGAAGTATGAAGTCGAGGCTCGCGAAACGAAGCTCGGCCCTGAAGAGATTACACGCGATATACCGAACGTCGGAGAGGAATCTCTCAAGAACCTGGACGAGCGCGGTGTTATCTACGTTGGGGCTGAAGTTACTGCCAACGATATCCTCGTGGGCAAAATAACTCCCAAAGGCGAAACCGAGCTTACCCCCGAAGAGCGCCTCTTACGCGCCATCTTTGGTGAAAAGGCCCGTGAGGTGAAAGACACCTCTCTACGGGTGCCGCACGGTGTGCGTGGTAAGGTAATAGATGTAAAAGGCTTCTCACGAGCAAACAACGACGAGTTGCCTGCCGGCGTGAGCCAGATGGTGCGCGTCTCTATTGCGCAGAAACGCAAAATTAGCGTCGGCGACAAGATGGCAGGACGCCATGGCAACAAGGGTGTTATCTCCCGCATCTTGCCGGAAGCAGACATGCCTTTCCTGCCGGATGGCACGCCCGTTGACATCATCCTCAACCCACTCGGTGTGCCTCACCGTATGAACCTGGGCCAAATACTGGAGACGCACCTCGGGTGGGCAGCTCAGAAGCTCGGCTACAAGGTGGCTACACCCGTCTTCGACGGAGCTACGGAGGAGTCGATCCACGATGAGCTTAGCAGGGCCGGCCTGCCCCGCGACGGCAAGGTAGACTTGTACGATGGGCGCACGGGCGAGAAGTATGACAACCCTGTGACAGTCGGCCAGATCTACATGCTCAAACTGGCTCACCTAGTAGAGGACAAGATCCACGCGCGGTCCACGGGCCCGTACAGCCTCGTTACTCAGCAGCCGCTGGGTGGTAAGGCGCAGTTCGGCGGCCAGCGCTTTGGCGAGATGGAAGTATGGGCGCTTGAAGCATATGGCGCGGCGCACACGCTCCAGGAGATGCTCACCGTCAAATCCGATGACGTCATGGGTCGTGTGAAGACCTACGAGGCCATCGTCAAGGGTGAGAACATAATGGAAGTGGGTGTTCCCGAGTCGTTCAAGGTACTCGTGAAAGAACTCCAGTCGCTTGGTCTGAACGTCGAGGTATTTACCGATGACGACGTGGCCGTGCAGTTGAACGACGAAACAGGCACAGACACCATGTCTGAACTGGAAGGTATTAACCTGAGCGGCTTCGAAGCCGACGAGCGAGAGAGAATTTAGTGACGGAGTGACCAGTGACCAGTATTCGGTGACCAGTGACGGCAGCGTTCTTACTGGTCACCGGATACTGGTCACCGGTCACCGGAGGTACATATGCTTGAAGTAAATAATTTCAGCGCAATACGCATAAGTCTTGCCTCGCCGGAGAAGATACACGAATGGTCTCACGGTGAGGTAACCAAGCCCGAGACGATCAATTACCGTACGCTCAAGCCTGAGCGTGACGGCCTCTTTTGCGAACGTATATTCGGTCCCCAGAAGGACTGGGAATGCTATTGCGGCAAATATAAGAGGGTAAGATATAAGGGAACGATCTGCGACAAGTGCGGTGTGGAAGTGACCCGTTCGCGCGTACGTCGCGAGCGCATGGGCCATATCATGCTTGCCTCCCCCGTTTCCCACATCTGGTACGTCAAAGGCACACCTTCTCGCCTCGGTTTGCTCCTCGACATCTCCCCCCGCAATCTTGAGCGCGTGCTCTACTTCGCCACTTACATCGTCACCGATGTCAACGAAGATGAGCGCCAGCGCCAGCTTGAGTTTGTGCAATCGGACGCCGAGCGCCGCATCGCCGAGGCGGTCGAAAGAACACAGGCTCGCATCACCGAGTTGCAGTCGGGCCTACAGGACGAGATAGCGGAGATACAGGCAAGCGACAAAGAGAGCCGCACCGAACTTGATGCTAATCTCAAGGCGAAGAAGAAGGAGATCGACACCGAGCGCCGCGCTATGGAGCGCCAGTTGAAGAAACTGGTGGGCACGACTACAACTGAAGATATAGTTGCGCCCTGGGGCTCATCCTCTGCTCATGACATCGTCGTAGCAGCCGGACAGGATGTTACTGAGGGTGCGCTCAAGACGCTCAAGGATATAGCCGAAGGGTACCTGACTGAGGCACAAGAAGAGATTCGCCGTCACAGCCAGCACTCCAAGGACGTGGCCGGCGCCAGTCGCGACCAGCGCTCCTACGTGGCTATACAGGAGAGCGATCAGATACAAACACGCTCTAACCGCGAAGTCGACGAGATTCGTCGGCAGGCCGAGGAGAAGATAGACCAGCTCGAGTCGATACAACGCGACCAGCTCATAACTGAGCAGCAATATCGGGAGATGACCGACTCCTTCCCTGGTGTCTTCAAGGCGGGCATGGGAGCCGAAGCCGTTCTGGAGATCGTAGGCAGGCTTGACCTGGACTCTCTGGCGAACGAGATGCGTCATGAAATCCAGACCGTAGCCGGGCAGCGCCGCAAGAAAGCTACCAAGCGTCTGCGTGTCATCGAAGCATTCCGCAAGTCGGGCAATCACCCCAAATGGATGATGTTCACCGCCCTGCCCGTCATACCCCCGGAGCTTCGCCCTATGGTGCAGCTAGACGGTGGTCGCTTCGCTACGTCTGACTTGAACGATCTATACAGGCGCGTTATCAACCGCAACAACCGCCTCAAGAGGCTGTTGGAGCTTGGCGCACCTGAAATTATCATCCGTAATGAGAAGCGCATGCTGCAAGAGGCAGTGGACGCGCTTATAGACAACGGACGCCGTGGGCGCGTAGTATCGGGCTCAGGCAAGCATCGCCTCAAGAGCCTTAGCGACATGCTCAAAGGCAAGCAGGGCCGCTTCCGGCAGAACCTGCTCGGCAAGCGCGTCGATTACTCGGGCCGCTCGGTTATCGTGGTGGGTCCCGAGTTGAAGCTGCACCAGTGCGGTCTTCCCAAGAAGATGGCGTTGGAGCTCTTCAAGCCGTTCGTTATGCGCCGCCTGGTGGCACGTGGGGATGCCCACAACATCAAGAGCGCCAAGCGCATAGTAGAGCGCGTGCGACCAGAGGTATGGGACGTGCTGGAAGAGGTAATCAAGGACTACCTTGTGCTTCTCAACCGAGCTCCTTCACTCCACCGCCTCTCAATCCAGGCATTTGAGGCTGTGCTGATCGAGGGGTCGGCTATCCAGTTGCACCCTATGGTTTGCTCTGCTTTCAACGCCGACTTCGACGGTGATCAGATGGCCGTACATGTGCCTCTATCGATGGCCGCACAGAAAGAGGCCAGGGAGCGAATGCTCTCTATCTACAATATGCTCTCACCGGCCAACGGTGATCCTATTGTATCCCCTTCTCAGGACATCGTGCTTGGCTGCTACTATATGACTGTACGCCGCCCCGGCACCGACGGTGAAGGGAAGATATTCTCTAACCCTGAAGAGGCCATCCTGGCTTACCACAGCAACATCATCAATCTCCAGGCTCCCATTAATGTGCGTATGCACTTGGACAAACCCAAACCGGAGATTTTTGAGACCACTGCAGGCCGCCTCCTCTTCAACGAGGTAATCACCCGCTACAATGACGAACTCCCGCCCATAGATCGCATACCATATCGCAATCAGGCGATGGACAAGGGTGCCCTGCGCTCGCTTATGAGCGAGTGTCACCGCAAGCTCGGAGCGCGCCGCAGCGCGGAGATCGCCGACTCGTTCAAGCGATTGGGCTTCCAATTCGCCTCCAAGTCGGGCATGTCCGTGGCAGTAGCCGACATAGAGATGCCTGGTAACAAAGCAGAGAAGCTAGCAGTGGCTGATGCCGAAGTAGAAGCGATTGAGAAAGACTTCCGCCGAGGTATCATCACCGAGCAGGAGCGTTACGAGAACGTTATTCGTATCTGGGACGAGACCACCAACGATCTGACCAACGAGCTTGAGAAGATCATGGACCCCTACGGCCTCATCTATACGTTGGCAAACTCGGGCGCTACAAAGGCGCGTTTCAAGCAGATTCGCCAGCTTGCGGCTATGCGCGGTCTCATGGCCGACCCTTCGGGCCGTATCATCGACCTACCTATCCGCTCCAACTTCCGCGAAGGCTTGACGGTGCTGGAGTACTTCGTTTCCACCCACGGTGGGCGCAAAGGTCTTGCAGACACAGCGCTCCGCACAGCCGACGCCGGTTACCTTACTCGACGCCTGGTAGACGTGGCGCAGGACGTTATCATCACCCACACCGACTGTGGCACGAACGCCGGTATGTGGGTCGGCAGCCCCAAGAGCAAGGACGTGGGAGACTCTATGGCTGCTCGCGTGGTGGGCCGCTTTGTGGCACAACCTGTAGCCCACCCGGCTACAGGCGAACTCATCGTTGACATCAACGAAGAGATCACCAGTGAGAAGATGCAAGAGATCACTATCGCCGTGGACGAGTGGATGGCACCCTATCGCGCCGAAGTAGCTGCCACTGGAAAACCGGTCGACGAGCAGGAGCGCATGATCGCTGAGAGGCGATCAGAGTTCCAGGTAAACATCCGCTCCACCCTCCTCTGCGAGCTGGAGTATGGTGTCTGCCAGCTCTGCTATGGCCGCTCACTTCACAACGACCGCCTGGTCGACCTGGGTGAGGCTGTAGGCATCATCGCCGCGCAGTCGATCGGCGAACCCGGCACGCAGCTTACACTACGCACGTTCCACACAGGTGGTGTCGCCTCTACCGAAGATATAACCCAGGGTCTACCTCGTGTTGAAGAACTCTTTGAAGCACGCGTTCCCAAGGGCCAGGCGATCCTGGCTGAGATAGAAGGCGTGGTAGAGATAGTACGCGAGGAGGACGGTCGCAAGATACGCCTGACCCATAGCGAAGTGTACGATGACGAGTATCCTCTGCCACGCAAGCACGAGCTACTGGTCGCTAATGACGCTGACATACTGGAAGGCATGCCTCTCTTCCGATCCACCCTCAAGGGCGAAGAAGGAGACGTCACCATAGCCCGTATGTCAGGCAAGGTAGTGCTCGATGATAAAAACAAGCGTCTGATTATACGCGCTGAAGAGCGCGAGCAGCGTGAGAATGTGGTACCCCACAGCGCACAATTGGAAGTCATCGACGGCCAGCGAGTAACGGCCGGTCAGCCTCTCACAAGGGGCGCGCAAAACCCACAAGAGATTCTGCATATCCTTGGGCGCGAGGCTGTGCAGCGCTACCTTACCGACGAAGTGCA
The DNA here is from genome assembly GCA_030945985.1 of Chloroflexota bacterium. Taxonomy (GTDB): domain Bacteria; phylum Chloroflexota; class Chloroflexia; order QHBQ01; family JADMIH01; genus JADMIH01. The sequence goes on along the minus strand of JALYYZ010000023.1, from coordinate 1,214 downwards.
ACGCGTTTACCGCTCACAGGGTGTGAACGTGAACGACAAGCATATCGAGGTGATAGTGCGACAAATGCTGCGTAAGGTGCGAATAGATATGCCCGGCGACACTGAGCTACTGCCCGGTGAGATGGTCGAGCGCTTCTACTTCGCCGAAGTGAACTCACGTGCAATCGCTGCGGGCGGCGAGGCCGCCACGGCAACCCCAGTGCTCCTGGGAATCACCAAGGCTTCGCTCTCCACCGACAGCTTCCTCTCGGCGGCCTCCTTCCAGGAGACCACCAGAGTTCTTACCGAAGCCGCAATCAACGGCCAGGTAGATAAGCTGCGCGGCCTCAAGGAGAATGTGATCATAGGCAAGCTCATCCCCGCAGGCTCAGGCGCTCGCTACGTCTCCGAGCCTGGTAACCTGAGGATGGTCGCGCCTGGACAGAATATCGACGATTACCTACGTGGCACCGATCCGCTGGCAGCCTATGAAGATATAGACCTCTCGGTTATCGACGGCATAGACGCCATGGATAGTATCGACGGCATCGAGGATATCGACCTGGAGTTGCTCATGGGTGATCCGGGGCACTTTGACCCTGTGGCTACCAATGCTCTTCTCGAATCAGAAGCAGACCTTGAGGCCGATGAGACCATAGCTGAGGCTGCAGCAGATGACCGTGAAATGCACAGCTATGATAATTCAGACTTCGAGCTTGGTCCAATATCTAATAATGGCGCAGGCGGCGGAGAAGTGAGCGAAAGCTAAGAGGACTGAACCAAAAGGGGAGAGCTTTCCACAAGCTCTCCCCTTTTTAGTGCCGCACACACTACGGGTCTTTTATATCGTCCTTGAGTATCCAGCCGAAGAAAAACCTGTATATGACTACAACAACAGGAACACCAACGCTGAACACGGCGAACCATAGCGCCAGCATAGAGCCACCATGCACCGTGAGCAGCGAGACCAGCCACGTTAGGAGCATGTCGGCGGTAATCAGCCCGCTATAAATGAGAGACGCCCACTTATTGAACATAAGAGGGTAATACTCTTTATGAAGCCACCATCGAAAGCCAGCAATCTCGCCGGCAATCAGCAGTAGAAGAAATAGCCAGTGCAAAATAGGTCCCCCGATGCTATGCTGTTTGACGAGTAAATAGTGGATAGCGGGTGGTTACCGAGGCTTGCGGAGGAGTTAGGGACGGGGCTCAGCTTCTAACCAGCTACTAACTCC
>JALYYZ010000015.1 GCA_030945985.1 Chloroflexota bacterium | reverse complement strand
GGCTATGGCAAAGATCGGATCAACGCTGCCTTTCAGGACGGAGAAAACAACGACAAGAAAGTGCCTGGAGGGGGTCCAGGGCTCGCTAGAACCGCCATAGAGGATAATTTTGGCGTCAAGATCGACTACTTCGTGCAAGTCGACTTTCATGGCTTCGAGCAGATAGTAGATACAGTTGGCGGCATCACGATTGATGTACCGAAGCCTCTGTTAGATAACGCCTACCCTTTTGGCGACTACGGCTACACGCGCGTCTATCTACCGGCGGGCCTACAGCATCTGGATGGGCACACTGCTTTGCAGTATGCTCGTTCGCGCCACGCCGACAACGACATAGGGCGGAACTCTCGACAGCAGCAGGTGCTTCTTGCAATACGGGAGCAGGGTCTCAACCTCAACCTGCTTTCCCGTGTGAACGACCTGGTAGATCAACTGTCAGGCGCGGTGAAGACCGACCTCAGTATTGACCAGGTAATCGCGCTCGCGCAGCTCTCCAGGCAGATAGACAGCAACTCGATCGACAATGTGCTCATAGACAACACGATGGTCAAGGAGACTATATTGCCGGGCGGCGCGGACGTACTGATACCTAACTGGGACTTGATACGCCCGAAGATCACCCAGGCTTTCGCCGACACGGAGCTGGCCAGGGAGGCCGCACGGCTAGGGGTGCAAAATGGCACGGCAACGGCGGGAGCAGCCCGCAAAGTGAGAGACATACTGGTTGCCCAGGGTTTTTCGGTGCTCCTGCTGGCTTCGGCAACAGGTCAGGGCAAGCACCCTACAACTCTGATCATAGACTACACGGCAGGCCGGAAGCCCAGAACGGTAGATGTCCTCGCGAAGAGCCTGGGAGTGAACCGCACGGCAGTACAACAGGGTAATCCGAAATCAGCACCCCGAGCCATCGATGGCAGGCCCGTCGACATTGTAGTAGTAGCCGGGAACGACAAGGCCAGATGACCTGTAAGAACGCGCAGGGTTCCCGTTTTCCAGGGATAAAGGAATCAAAACCCGCAGGATTTTGACTACTTTTTTGTTTTACTTTCAAAAGCTAAGAGGTTCATGAAGCTGCACCAGCAATTGTGAAGCTCACCTCTATAAAGCTTACCTTCTCGGCATGCCTTTCAGGGCGCCTCTACTCTGCACCAGGCGAAGGAGCAACAGGAACAACCCGTACGCAATAGCCACGATCGCCAGGCTACCGGCGATGTCTACCATGTGGTGAACGCCTACGTAGACGCGTGCCAGGCCCACTACTAGCGCCAATACCCAGAAGATGAGACTTAAGCGTAGGTTGACAAGGCAAACTATTGCCGCTACCGCAGCTAAGAGCAGAGTATGGTCGGATGGGAAGCCGTTATCAAGTGAGCCGGCGATCATGGCCGGAGCGCTCCCCGGCTGGGTAAAGGGCCGGGGGCTGATAATCAACTGAGACGCGACTTTAGCTATCAGCAGCGATACTGCGCCTATAAAGAGGCTGCCGGCCGCGACATAGCCAAGTTCACGTAGCACGCCAGGCAGGCTTCTCCTCCGGTAGAACCACCACACGAAGAAAGCGGCAGCGAGAAGGAGCACCACAAAGAAGAAGTCGCGAGCAAGGAAAACCATCAGGGAGTCTAGCATGGTTCCACTATATCAGGAACCGGCTTTGTCAGCACAGCTTCTACGGGGCGAACGGGGACATTCCCGGTGGAGGCCTTCTGTCGAATGTCAGCTTCATACCGTTAGCGATGCTGCGGGCACTATTGCATTCGTACTGGGTAAACCTGCTCTGGTCAGAACTCTGCACACCCACTGTAGTGGAGTAGCCATGTGTAGCGACGTTGGAGTAGATGACGTCGAACCTGGACTGGCCCTCATAGAGCGTTACCTCGAAGTCAGCCTTAGCATCGTTAGCTTCATAGCCTGCGTGCCACCTGATGTTGAAGGTACGGTTGGGAGCTGTACCTCCAGTTGAGGTGTAGATGCCCATAGCGTCGTTGATATTGGTGCTCAGGTTGTCCCAGTAAGCAACTATAGCATCGCCAAGCAGAGGCGTAGGCAGGCACACGTTAGCCCCGGTAGAGTTGCCGGTATTAAACTGCAGGTTACCCCTTGTGGAAGCGTTCACGCTGGTGTAGGAAGCATCATACAGGGAGTAGGAGAAAGGCAGCGCGAGCTGGATAGTACAACTGTTGCAAGTAGAGCCCTGTACGTAGCTGTTAGCGGGCACCATCGTAGCGCCGTACGAAGCCGCCACCAGGTAGTTCGCCTTGGGCCCTATGGTGGGGGTCAAAGTGATCGTGGGTGTTGTTGTCGAAGTCGAGGTTCTCGTCGCGGTAGGTGTTGGCGTGACGGTGGACGTACTGGTGAATGTGCCTGTAGAAATGGCGCTATTCGTGGCTGTGGGTATAGAAGTGTCTGTGGCGGTGTTAGTTGGGACAGCAGTGCTCGTAGGTGAGCTTGTTTGTGTAGCCGACATTGTCGATGAAGCCGTAGTTGTGCGGGTGCTCGTCGGCGTGTTAGTTTTGGTTGGCGTACTACTCAGCATTGCTGTGCTGCTCGGTATACTGGATGCTGTATTCGTTGGGCTGAGGCTCACAGTGTACGTTGCTGTATTAGTTGCGCTGGCCGTTGGCGTGTTTGTTGGCATACTCGTTGATGTATTCGTCGGTGTATAGGTAGGCGTATTCGTAGGCGTATTGCTGGCCACATGGGTGGAGGTCTGCGTTGAGGTCATTGTTGCTGTGCCCGTGGCGGTGTTAGCCGGAGCGACCGTGGACGTGGACGTGGACGTGCGCGTAATAGTAAGCGTCGCTGTCGGGGCCGGGGGCGTCGAGGTTGGGCTGTTGGCCGGCTGAGCCAGAGGGCATATTGAGGCTGCCACTATCCTGGAATTCGGGTCGGACAACGATGCGTCAAAGTGCAGAGGATAAATGGGCACTTGGGTGGACGTGTAAAAGAGCAAGCCGTTCTGATAATACTGCACTACATTATTGGACACTTCTACACGGAATATGTCTCCTGCCTGGTAGGTGCCGAAAGGTCCATAAATCGTGCCGCCCTGGGCAGACTCCGACACTTTCACCTGCCCACCGGCGAGGTAGACCCCGAAGTCGATGTCGCTGTACCCGGCACTCGACTCTACGTTGCCCAGGCCGAATATAGTGTAGGTGTCTGTGCGGTCGGCTGAGCTTTGCGCATACATGTCGCCGCTGAGCGTTTGCGCTGATGCGGCCCCGGCGTCCCACTGATAAGCAACTCCCGCGCTCTTCTGGATGGTAGCGCCGGAAGCCATTACATTCACGACGTTGGTCCAGGTGATACCCTGGCAAGAGAGTGCCGTGCCCGTAGGAATGGGCGTGCCTACTAGACTTGTAATGGTTGCTGTAGCAGTGCCAATTGCAGTCCGGGTGCCTGTGGGCGTGCCGGTTACGCCTGTATTGCTTGCAGTTACCGTACCGGTTGCCGTGCCTGTATTCGCCGGCGTGCGGGTGCCCGTCACTGTCAGCGTGCCTGCCACCACCCGTGTCGGGGGCTGTGGCTTGGGGGTGCGCGTGGGGCGCGGCGGCGTTCTGTAGAAGGTCTGGCCCGAGCACTGCCTGGGCGTACCGTCCCAGTGGCCGGCAAAGCGATCCAGGATGTTCGCCGTTAGCTGCTGGATCCTGGGATCAGCATCGTTCGAGACGGCATATTTCTGGAATATCTCGTTTGGATAGGAGTGGTCCATAAGGCCCCACGACCAGTGGAGGCTGCCCGCAGCGAAGACCATACCGCCGGAGGGCGCTGTGTAAAAGGTTGATTGCTGGGGCAGCGGGTCGCCGTTTTGGCTTATCACGGTGCCATCCGAGAGCAGGTCTATGCCGGGAGGCGTCTGCCCATTGTTGAGCAGGGCGTTCCACTCCTCGCCAACTATATTGTTCACCACGTCCCCGTTTTGCAGACCTGTGCAGTCAAAGTACCACCGTCCGGCCGGGTTGGTTATCTGCCAGGATGCATTATAGAGGGCGTCGTCATAGTAGCTCTGGTAACCTGTGCCCACGAGCGAGTTTTCCGGCCTATTCAGCTCGCGGAAGGTAATCGTCTTCTGAAGCGGGTCCGGGTTCGGATCGAGCGATGCTTCTTTGTAGCAGACGATGACCCTGTTGGGGCCGAGAGATGAGTTCTCAAGTCTGATGCGCCAGTACGACTCGTTACCCGAGGCGAACGCCAGATTGACCCTGTTATCTCTTGCGGCCTCCATGCCGTCGCGCTCCCCGCTGCTCCAATATTCATCGTGACCGAGAACCAGAAAAGCCGGGTGGCTGAGCAATAAGCTGGGAGTAGCAGCCCTATCCTGGTCGGTGATATAGCTTATGTCGTAGCCCGATGCCTCCAGCCAGCGCACACCCTCTATGTCATGGTAGAAAAGGCCGCCGGTGCCGAAACCTCCATAATATGGCCGGTCGAAGGAGACCTTGTATCCCCTGACGCGTCCCTCGCTGTTCCAGGAATGATAGAGGCTCTCGCCTCTCGTCGCGCCCCAGCTTTCCTGGCAGACGCCTCCCTGCATGTTGTCACACCTGTCATATTCGTTATATGCCTGATCGGTCTTCACAGGCTCCATAACCAGGATGTCTGCGGCGTATGAGTCGTTACGTACCACGAAATAGACGAAGGTTGTATAGCCATTGTTCGAGTCGATGCGCAACAGGTAGATGCCGGAGATCCAACTGGGATCAATCGCGATTTGAAGCGCCGTGGTCCACGCGCACGATACCAACCCCGTCGAGGAGTCTCGCGTGCAGGATGGCTGGGAAGTGGTAGCGATATTCGGGTAACTGCGGTAGAAGCGTGCTCCGTGGTCTTGGTAATATCCCAGGCGATAGAGATTACCGTTGAAGCTTGTGCCTGAAGAGGCTACATGTATGTCGACACTGCCTCCCGCGTTTACTGAGGCGGGCGACGCGAATGCAGCCAGAGCATCGACATTATAGTTACCCACTGCGGCCACCCATGCATCGGTGCCTGTAATCGTATTCTCGGCTGTTATGCGGTTTGCAGGCGACTTCGGGGGTAGAGCATTTATCGTGCTTCGAGCCGGAGCCGATGCAGCCTGAGATGTATTAAGATAGCCTGCGAGGAGCAGCATCAGGCACGCCAAGAAGGCAAACAGCAGCCCGTGATGAGCTGTTACGTGCCTGGAAGCGTTGTTTGATTTATATGGCTGGTTAGCAAATTTCTTCAACAAAGAAATAGTTACCAATAAGTTTGATAGCTCTTATACGCACATCGTGAGCACTGCCCCACCAATGGTCATGCACACTCGTCAATCAAGCATACCAGATCAGCCGGTTCAGCGCCATAGTACTTACGTCCCTACTTCCCACGTCTGGCCGATGTCAGAGACAACCTGGCCTGCTCCACCTGGGTCAAGGGTGGGAGCCGGCGGTGTAGTTGTTACCCGCCGGAACAACGTGATGGAATCCGTGTGTAATGCGTGAGGAAGACAGAGTTTGGGAGCAATTATGGGCTGCGGCGAGTGGATTACACGCCCGCCTGACC
>JALYYZ010000437.1 GCA_030945985.1 Chloroflexota bacterium | reverse complement strand
GCGCAGACAGCCAGATCGGCCTGCGCTGGAGCACGGATAATGGGCAGCTTGTGCCCGTAGGTCGTAAGTATCTCTGGAATGGTCCCATGGGTGCGCTACTCGGGCGCTCTTACGCCGGGGGAGCAGTCGACATGGCATGGTTTACTGCCTCACAGCTACCCACAGCAGGCACAGCTATTAGAATGGAACGGCGAGACGGTTTCCTCGGCTGGCAACAAATCAATAGCGCCCTGGTGACTGATCCGTCCATTCCTATAGCCTGGCAAGGCAAACTCCACGTTCTTACAACTGGCGACTATACATTTGACGCGCCCACGAGTGGGCAAATCAGCATACTGATAGATGAACACCTGATAGGAGCAACTAACGTAACTGGCGCTGCAACCCAGTTGCCCGCAGCTGTAAAGCTGACTGAAGGTGAACATGGCTTCGCGGTGCGCTTCAAGGCAGGCGTGGGCAGCAGCCAATTGCAACTATATTGGCAGCCTCCAAACAGCCCGCGAAGCATTATCCCTCCAACTGCTTTCACTCCGGCGGAAGGTGGCGCGCTGCCCGCCTCGGAGAGACCAAATGTGCCCAGCCCGGACGCCTCTGTCATTGGGGCGACAAACGACCAGAAAGTGCGCGTGGTAGGAAGCTTTCCTGCTGCAACGCCCTGGAAGGAAGCGCGCGGGTTAGCCGTGCTGCCTGACGGTCGCATAGTGGTGGGTGACACAGGCAGCCATCAGTTGATTTTCTACAGCAAAGAAGGCCGGCAGATTGCCACCGCAGGTAACGAGCAGTCTTTCAAGGTGCTGAGCGATGTGGCAACAGATAAAGCCGGCAACATCGCCTGCCTGGACGCAGAGAATGGCGACGTACGCATCTTCAATAGCAGCGGCCAACAAACCAGCCGCATACCGCATACCCTTCTAAATCTTGCCCACTCAAGCGGAATAACGTACGGCCCGGACGGCAAGATATACATCGCCGACACCGCTCGGGGACGCGTGCTGCGAGTGGCCGCAGACGGCAGCAGGGTAGAGGCGGAGATGCACGGAGGCGGCGAAGGCATGGAGCCGCTCGACCAGCCTTTAGATGTAGCCGTCACAACTGACAACAATGTTTATGTTGTCGATCTACGTGGGCGTGTGGTGCATCTAAACGCACAAGGGGGTGCTGATAAGGAGTGGATGCTGCCGGTAGGCAGCACGCGCGGCGGCAGCCATATGGCCGTGTGGGGCCGGCAGCTCGCCGTCACGAATCCCGACACGGGTCGAGTTTCTACCATAGATCCCAACCAGGGCGTTGTTCGTGGCCTGCGTGATACCGGCACAGCTTCTCTACAGCTTACGATGCCTATAGGCATAGCTGCGGGACCGGACGGGCGGCTATACGTACTTGATAGCCAGGGCGAGCGCATAGAGATATTGGAAGCGGATAAATAGTGGCAAGCACTGCGACTGCTCCAGTGCAGCAAGCATCCCATTTTGTGCCCTGGGTTCCACTACCTGTTAGTGAACCTGTAGAACAGGTAGGTGAGGACCGGCGACCGGCAGACTCACGTGTCTGGTTAGGTGCGCCGGCTTTCCTGGTTGCTCTTGTAGGCACCTACTTGCTGTCCGCATTGAGCACGCGCACATGGGGCGAGATACTGCTAGTTCTCGCTGCGCTACTGGCTGTTGGATCCCTGGGCGGACGGCCTATTGCCATGCCATTTGGTGAGCTTTCACCGCCCGAGCAAATAGTCACCTGGGATCGCATCCATGTAGTCAGGTTCAGCGGAGTGGCGTTAGCAGCTTTGCTTATCTGGCAGGCAGACAGCCAATACCTGATGAACCCCGACGAGTTCTTTGGGGCGCAGGGGTGGCTATGGCTGGCTGGCATAGCGTGTCTACTGCTCTCACTTTACGCCTGGCCTAATGGTGCAAAAGATGGTCGGGCGGAGGGCGCCCTTACCACACTCCCCGTTCGCCGCCATGACCGCGCGCGATGGGCGAAAACGGAGCCCTGGACACGTTGGGAGATAGCCTTTTTCTTCTCTCTGGTGGTACTTTGCATAGCAGTGCGTATCTGGCGGCTCGCCGACTATCCATACGCTATACACCCTGACGAAATAACCACCGGCCGTATTGCTCTTCAATCATATGTTGGCGCAGTAAACCCATCAATCTTCGGCACGTTGTGGAACTTCATCAATTTGCCTGCGCTATGGTTCCTCGGCGTGGCACAGGCTCTTAAGGTGGGGGGCGTGACACTTGCAGCTTTGCGCTTCCCTGCTGCTCTGTTTGGCGCAGCCACAGTGATACCACTGTACGGCCTTCTGCGCGGCACGTGGGGGCGCTGGGCGGCAATAGCGGGCAGCTCTATGCTGGCGTTCAACGCGTCCAATATACACTTCAGCCGAGTTACTTTGAACAATATAGACACCCAGTTCTTCTGGGCTACATGCTTCTTCTTCTTGCTGAGGGGGCTTCAGCTTCGCCGCCCTGTCGACTGGGCACTTGCAGGGCTCTTTGCGGGGCTGGGCGAGCATTTCTACTATGGCACTCGTCTGTTGAGCATCCTACTGGTTGCATTTGGTATTTACCTGCTGGTGATACACCGGCGTAAGGGCTGGCGATATCTGGGACACTTTGGACTGCTGGCGCTTGGTTTCCTTGCCGGCTTTGGACCCTTGCTCGCCTATTTCACCCGTCACCCCGAGTTATATTTTGGGCGGGGCGCAGGTGTGCTTACCTGGAACCATATACCGACAAGGTTACCCGACCTGGTTAACATGTGGAACACACTGTGGCCGCTTATGTCACAGAACTTATTGGCAATCAGCTCGACGGGTGGGCAGGACTCAGTTTATTTTTCATCCCTGATGAGCCCCGTTGAAGCAACCCTGTTAGTCCTGGGCATGGCACTCCTCATCTGGCGGTGGAGGCATCCCGCCGCCTTTCTGACACTCATTACAGGCTTCGGCGTACTGATTGTCGGAGGCACACTGGTGCCGTCATCCGCTTTCATTGCCCACTGGACTCCTGCGTTTCCTTCGTTCTTTATAGCAGTGGGTGTGCCCGTGGGAGCCTGGTTGGGATCAATACGGCGCAACTCTCAGCTTGGGCGAGTGGTCATACCTCTCGTGTCGTTTGGCCTGTTGCTGGTGGCAGGGCTCAACCTTAACTTTTACTTTAGCAGTTATAACACCGGCAGACCCGAGTTTGAGGTGCGAGCAGAGCAGAGCAGATTGCAAGCAAGCCTGGGCACCGCCTACAGGGTGCGTAACGTTGGGCGTACGTGGCAGCCTTATGACGAAGAGACTAACCAATACCTCATCAAGGGCCAGGATGGGGCACAGCTTTACAACCCCGCAGCAGAGTTACCACTGCCTGGACTTCCGGGGGGTGATAGCAAAGGCTTTGCGTTTTTCTTCTTCCCGGATAACGAGCAGTACCTCTCAGCGGTACGAGACCTCTTCCCCGGCGGCAAAGGGGACGAGGTCTTTAGCCATAACGGTACCCACCTGTTCTACACCTATTCTCTTACGCCCGAACAGGCAAAAGCCACATACGGCGTAAACTTTGGCCTGGTTGCAACAAATGGCGAGCTTCTACACAAGGACCTCGTACCTTCTGTCGGTAGCCTACCAGCAGGCTTGAGTTATCCCCTAGAAGCGCAGTGGAGTGGAGCGTTATATATGCCCTCCACCGAAGTGTATAGCCTGCAAGCACAGGGCGCGTCCGCTATAGTCATGCTAGATGGACAGATCGTACCTCCTACTCAGAACCAGATGAAGCAGGCCGGCTGGCACCAAGTAACGGTTACGTCCAGCATGAACAGCCCACAATCCCTACACTTGATGCTTGGCATAGTCGGTGGTGAGATGAACGAAGTGAGCCCTAAGCTGTTATGGCCTCAGCCCCTAGGCAGCGGCCTCCTGGGTGCCGTTATGAACGCCGACCCTACTCGTCCAGCACTGGCGCGAGTAGATCCCTTCATAGGTTTTACCGCCCCAGGCGACCCCAATGTGCTCGGCCTCTCGCATGCCGCGCGGATGCCAACCAGTGTAGAATGGGCCGGGGAGGTCAACAGTACGCCGGCAGGTAATTATAAATTTGAGGTGCGCACAGATGGAGAAGCTAATCTCACTATTGACGGTCACGTTGTTGCCGTAGGCTGCACCGG
>JALYYZ010000426.1 GCA_030945985.1 Chloroflexota bacterium | reverse complement strand
GTAGTGGGTCGTGAGGAATACCGTTGTGTTGTGCTCTTTGCGCACCCACCTGATGTACTCCCAAAGGCTGCGCCGGCTGGCGGGGTCCAGGCCGATTGTCGGCTCGTCCAGGAAAAGAATGCTCGGCCTGTGGATAAGGCTCCGCACGATTTCAAGCTTGCGCTTCATGCCGCCCGAGAAGGTCTTGACTGGCTTGAAGAGGTCGCCCTCGATACCCAGCACTGCGGCGAGATCGCGCACCTGCTCTCGGTACGCCCTGGGCATGAGCGCATAGAAGGGCCGGAACGGGTAGAGGCCGTACAGTATGGCGTGGAAGCGCACGTTCTCTTCGGCTGTGAGGTTGACGTCCAGGCTGGGGTTCTGGAAGATAATCCCCACATTGCGCCGGACGGCACCTGCGTCGCTCACAACGTCATGGCCTGCTATCGTCACGCTGCCCGAGGTGGGCGCGAGTGTGGTTGTCAGAATAGAGATAGTGGTAGTCTTGCCCGCGCCGTTCGGCCCCAGCAGGGTGAATAACTCCCCCTGTTCCACGCTGAAAGAAACGCCGTCTACCGCGTTGGCGTCGGCTTTCCTGTATCGCTTTACAAGGTCGTTTACTTCGATTATAGGCACGAGAGCGCTCCCGACCTCTGCATAAGAAGAGCAGGGACTGAGGGGTGAATGTTGGTATTATTTTATCATACGCTGGGGATTGGGGCACTGCCAGGCTGGTAAGCTGTGAAGGTCGCCATCTTTGACACTCACGGCTGCCTATGCTACGATAGCATTCCGCTCGTAGCGAGGCTTTATCCTTCCAGGTTGGAGTTCCTCATGCAAAATTACCGTATTGCGCTTATCCCTGGAGATGGGGTGGGGCAGGAAGTCATACCTGCCGCCCTGCGCGTCCTCAATCGCGCCGCTGAAATAACAGGCACCTTTTCCCTGGACACTCACGAGTTCCCCTGGAGTTGTGAGTTTTACCTGCGGACCGGTGCTATGATGGATCCCGACGGTATAAAGAAGCTGGCCGACGTCGACGCCATCTTTCTTGGCGCGGTAGGATACCCGAATGTGCCTGACCATATCTCACTCTGGGGTCTGCTCCTCCCTATCAGGCAGAACTTCGACCAGTATGTGAACCTGCGGCCAATCAAGCTCCTCCCCGGCGTAAAGGGTCCGCTGCGCGACAAAAGCCCTGCTGACATCGATATGTTGTTCCTGCACGAGAACACCGAGGGCGAATACTGCGGCCACGGTGGGCGGCTTTACAGAGGCACGCCCGACGAAGTTGCCACGCAGACCGCTGTCTTCACCCGCAAAGGCACCGAGCGGATCGTGCGCTACGCCTTCGAGCGTGCCCGCGAGCGCCGTAAGATGCTCGCCAGTTGCACCAAAAGCAACGCGCTCAACTACAGCATGGTCTTCTGGGACGAAGTGGTGGCTGATGTTGCTCATGACTACCCCGATGTAAAGGTCACCTCCTACCTGGTAGACGCGCTTAGCGCCCGCATGATACTACACCCCGACACGCTAGATGTAGTGGTCGCTTCTAACCTCTTCGGCGACATTCTCACCGACCTGGGTGGCGCCCTCCAGGGGAGCCTGGGCCTGCCCGCCAGCGGCAATATCAACCCTCCCAGGCGCTACCCTTCGATGTTCGAGCCCGTGCATGGCTCGGCGCCTGATATATCAGGTCGCGGCATTGCCAATCCACTTGCGACCATCTGGGCGGGCATCATGATGCTGGAGCAGCTAGGCGAGCCGGAAGCCGCCGGCCTGGTCATGGCCGCCCTGGAGCGCGTGGTTGCCGAAGGCAAGACATTGACGACCGACCTCGGTGGAAGCAGCACGACAGGCCAGGTGGCCGACGCGGTAGCCGCTGCGCTTGCGGTTTAGCTGAAACACCCTTCTTTTCATGATTCGTCAGGGAACTATCTCGGGAAAACGAACCTGGGTCATCCGGAGTTCTTTGTGACTTATGGTTGATTATAGCTTGTGCTAAACTACACCCATGCAACAAGATAGTGAAAGCACCCGGACGAGCTATAACCGCGTCGCAGAAGAATATACTCGACTCATCCCGGACGAGCTGAAGGATAAGCCTCTCGACCGCGAGTTGCTTGATCGCTTTGCCGAGAGAGTAGAAGGCAAGGGACATGTATGCGACCTCGGTTGCGGGCCTGGGCATATCGCCCGTTATCTCCACGAGCGGGGCGCAATTGTGTTCGGAATCGACTTGTCGCCTATGATGGTGGAGCAGGCACGACGAATCAGCCCATCTATCGAGTTCCGGCAGGGCGACATGCGCGCGCTTGACCTGCGCGATAGGGAATTGGCGGGCATAGCGGCCTTCTATTCCATCATCCATATACCGCGCGAAGAGGTGGCAGAGGTCCTTGAGGAGTTGCGATGCGTGTTGCAGCCGGACGGTTTACTGCTGTTGGCATTCCATCGGGGCAGCAATGTTGTCCACATGGACGAATGGTGGGGAGAGTCTGTATCGCTCGACTTTGCTTTCTTTGAGCGTGAGGAGATGGAAGGCTACTTACGTCAGGCGAGCTTCACCATCGAGGAGAGCATAGAGAGGGAGCCTTATCCAGAGGTTGAGCACCAGAGCCACCGAGTTTATATCTTCGCCCGGAACGCGCAGGTGGCGGACTAGCAAGCGCGAGGGCTCTGGGCATCTGCCATGAGTAGGGCAAGAACAAACAATCGAACCCTACGGGTTCTGATTGTTTGTCCTCTAAATTAAATTCTGAAAAACAAAGAAATCAAAACCCGCGGGTTTTGATTTCTTTGTTTTTCAGAAGGATTACTCTTTGCCTCAGAGCGCCTGTCGAGACGTTACCCTGCGTAGGGCCGCCA
>JALYYZ010000425.1 GCA_030945985.1 Chloroflexota bacterium | reverse complement strand
GCGCCGCGTTGTAGCCCGTGTGCATGAGCGCACTGGATGGCGCATGCAGGACTTCTCTCACCAGCATTCCCGCAGGATAGTCAACCGCTTCGGCTTTATTGCGGTTGAAGACTTGGAAGTCAATCGTATGCTCCATAATCATTGTCTGGCTAAGTCCATCTCGGACGCGGCGTGGGCAGGGTTTCGGCAATTGCTCTCGATGAAGGCAGAATGGGCCGCTCGGAAGTTTGTTGCTGTGAACCCTGGATACACCAGCCAGACGTGTAGTGCTTGTGGGCACCGCCTGGCTACCGACCACAGGCTTGGTCTCTCCGATAGAGTATTCGACTGTCCGTGTTGCTCTGCTCATATCGATAGAGACCTCAATGCTTCTCTGAACATACTTGCGTTGGGGATACAACGCATGGGTACCCAATCCCTAGAAGCTGCAGCCCTTTAGGGCGTGCGGAGTATTCACCAGGTGCCTCATTCACAAGACGCTATTCGCAACGACACCTCGGCCAGTAGGCAAACAATACTCACCGCAGGGGTTGCGCGGTTTTATTGAAGGGTGAGAAGAGGATTGAAAGCGCATATGTACAGACTCAAACGAACGGCCAGATTGCTACCGGCGTGGTTGTTGCTGCTCATGCTTCTACTCGCCTCACCGAGTGGAATAAAGGCACAGGGCAGCGCTAATTGGACTCGTCTTGGCAGCCTGCCGGAGAATACGCAAAGCATCGCCTCAGACGCGTCCAACCACGCGCTGCTATATAGCCTCGCTGCGGATGGCGTGCAGCACAGCATCGACTCGGGCGCTACCTGGAAAGGCTGCAACGCCGAGGCGCGATACATGCGCGCTGTACCGCCTGACCCTGGAAGGCAGGGACCGACGCTGCTATACGCTGTTACTCGCTCAGGACTGCGCGTGAGTGAAGATGGCTGCATCACCTGGCGCGACGTACGCACCCAGGGTGTGGCCCCGTCCGGCTCGCATATTCGCTGGCTGGCAACCTACCCTAACAACAGGGCGGTGATCTACGCGGGCATGGACGGCCTCGGTGGTCTCTACCGCACGACAGACACGGGAGCAAGCTGGCAACCCGCCTCCAAAGGCTTGCCACCCAACGCGTGGGCTACCGCCCTCACCGCCGACCCTACGAGCCCCCAGCAGATCTACCTGGGCTTACGCTACACAAGCGAGAAAGGCACGCCTGCCTACCTGTATAAATCAGCAGATGGCGGCCTGACCTGGCGCTCGTCCTCGATGGGCTTGCATATTATGCCGAACAATGGCGGACGCATAACAGGTCTGGGTTGGAGCGGCCAGGTGCTCTTCGCCGCCACCTCCTCGGACGGCCTCTACGCCTCCACAGACCACGGCGATACCTGGCATCAGGCGACATTGCCTCGTAGCGCCGCAGCCGAACAAACGCCCGCTGCAAGCCTGGTGAAGACGCAACCGCTGCCTTTGCAGATAAACAGCTTTGCCTCCACACCGGACGGCGCCCTCTTCATTACTACTCCCGACGGAGGCTACTGGTCGCTAGACGGCGCGCATAGCTGGCAACACTTCGGTCCAGACGCGGCTGGGCCCAGCAACCTGCTGCTTTCCGTGGCGGGAGAGCGGGCCTTGCTGGGTGGGTCGAGCGGCCTGTGGAGCTACAATCTGCCGGGGGGCGCTGTTACTCCACCCACGCCCGCTACGGCTCCTGCTACCGCTGTGCCACCTACACCTCCCCCGCCCGCGATATTGCCCACTAACACCCCGCAGCCGACAGCCACGCGCGCGCTGCCCACGGCAACCAACACCCCACGGCCGACAGCGACAATCGCACTCGTGCCAGGCCCACACCCATCTGATCGAGTGCAAGCGGCCGACCCGGCGACTTACACATACTTCCCGCAAACGGGACATAACCTGGGGCATGGCTTCCGCGACTTCTGGCAGTCGCACGGCGGCGTAGGCCAGTTCGGCTACCCCCTCACCGAGGAGTTCACCGAAAAGGGCGTCCCTGTACAATACTTCGAGCGCGCCAGGCTAGAGTACCACGATGGCACAATCACCCTGGGCCTGCTCGGCAGCGAGCTGACGCAGGGACAATTCTTCCTACAGGTGCCATTCTTCGTCAGCACGGACAGCAATATCTACTTCGGCCCCACAAAGCACTCCACCAGCGGCCCCTTCCTCGACTACTTCCGCCTGCACGGGCGCATCGACTTCCTGGGCTACCCCATCAGCGAGAGCATACCCCTGCCACAGGAAGGCTACGAATACCAGTGGTTCGAGCGAGCCCGCCTCGAATGGCACCGCGACTTCCCGGAAGGCAAGAAGATAATCCTGGGAGCCATAGGCACGGAGGCGTTGCAGAAGAGGGGCTGGATAAAGTAACTTGTGCTC
>JALYYZ010000414.1 GCA_030945985.1 Chloroflexota bacterium | reverse complement strand
ATACTCTGTATACTCTGTATACTCTGTATACTCTGTATACTCTGTATACTCTGTATACTCTGTATACTCTGTATACTCTGTATACTCTGTATACTCTGTATACTCTGTATACTCTGTATACTCTTTTGGCGGGAGTGCATGGGAGTCGAACCCACCTGCGCCACTCTGCGTAACGCACAGCAGTTTTGAAGACTGTGAAGCCCACCGGAACCTATCCACTCCCATAAACCGCACTGAAGAATAAACCATGCGTTGCGCCCCGTCAAGGAACGCTCTATGCGACAAGCTTATACAGGCACACTTAGGACCCGCGCACTTCTTGGGCCTCGAGCACGCTCTGTAAGAAGACGATTGGTTCCCAGCCTCGCGACTGCCACTCGCGAAAGTCGTGTCCCATGCGCCCGGCAACGCCCTGAGCCAGCCTGTAGGCAAGTTCTTGTGTTCGCGCCTGGGGCAACTCCCCTCGCGCCGCTCTGGCCAGCATCTCCCGCATCAGGCGATAGTCTTCGGCAGTGACCTCCCGCAGAGAAATGCCGGGCAGCGGGTCTTGGCGCGTGGTTGCATAGACGGGCTGAGGCGACGGTCTACTGTACATAGCATCGTAGCCTGGTGGCGGCGTAAATCCTTCTTGTGTCGCATATTGCCCGTAAGCGGATGGAGACCGGCTGGACGTAAAAGGCGAGTCGATGCCTTGTCCATATTGAGTTGTGGCCGTAGTACGAACATCCCGCAAGCGCGTTTCCTGACCTTCTCTGACGACTATGGTGTTCGCCGCAAAGTCACCCAACCGGCGCGCTTCTTTATCTATAAACATTGTCACCAGGCCAACACCGTAAAAGCCCGGCAATATGTCGACCAGCCGGAGGAGGTTGCGTATCATTACTTCGCCCGCGCCTACAGGTTGGCCGCTCCGCCGGATTACTCGCAGACCTCCCGCGCGTTTGCCAGGGGTCTGACCGTTCCATGCCAACTCAAAGACTACAAAATACCCCCAGAAAATGACGAAGACCACCAGCACAAGCAGTGCGAGCACTATATACCCCGTCTGCTCGCTGCTCATGGCCACCACGGTACCTATGCTGCTCATGGCACAGAAGATCAGAGTGAGCACCACGCCTAGTATAACGTGGTCCAGCAATGCTGCCACGAACCTGGAGCCAATGCCGGCCACTTCGTAATGAAATGCTACCTGCTCAGGCGTGGAAATAGTTAGCTGTTCGTCCATTCGACCCCCTAGTGCAGCTTCTAGCAACCCTTTGGCTTTTAATTTGTTTGTTCTCGGGAAGATGTGCTCTTTTCCCAAGAGATCCATGAAGCTGCACTATGCAACCCCTGCGGGTTTCGGAGCATCATTCATTCTACCCCGTTCTATCTACTCCGTTCTATCTATATGTTACAATTGCCTGGATGAGCTCTTTGCAACGATTTACTGCTGGGCGCCAGGCAGACTGGGAAAAGCTCGAGTCTCTGCTTGCAAGGGTGCGCACCGGACAGGTGCGCACGCTCTCTGCTGACGACCTGGACGAGATGACCCGCCTATACAGACTTGCCGCATCTGACCTCGCCCGCGCTCGTCGTGACTTCCCTGGTGATCGCGTGATTGCTTACCTCAACCGGCTGGTATCAACCTCATACTCAACAGTGTACAGCGCGCCGGGTTTTAGCCCCAGGAATATAGCCCGCTGGTATTGGGGAGGATTCTCTCGTCTCTTCAGGACGACAGCAGGCTTCTACCTTTTGGCGGCCCTGCTCTTCTTCGGTACAGGCATCCTGTCGTTCATAGCCACCGTCTCGTACCCACCTTCGGCCCAGGTACTACTTCCTTCTGCAGATTACCAGTTTATAAACGACTACGCGGAGCGGGGCAAGCTCTGGACTGAGATCCCCTCTGAGCAGCGCTCCGTGGCAGCTGCTTCTATAATGACCAACAATATACAGGTGGCCCTGCTTGCCTTTGCCGGAGGCATGTTACTGGGTCTCGGCTCCCTCTACGTTCTTGTCTACAATGGCGTTCAGCTAGGCGCAGTTTTCGGCATAGTCACTACCCACGGCCTCGGCTTCAAGCTACTCTCCTTTGTGTCGGGTCATGGGGTCATTGAACTGAGCGTAATCTGCCTGGCGGGCGGCGCAGGCCTCATGCTCGCGGACGCCCTCCTGCGCCCCGGCATGCTCACAAGAGGCGAGTCTCTTCGCCTGGCCGCCATGCGCGCGGTGCAACTCCTTCTCGGGGGCGCCTCGCTACTCGTGATCGCCGGCACAATAGAAGGCTTTGTATCCCCCTCCAGTCTGCCCGATTGGGTGAAGTTCGGCACGGGTATAGTAACAGGCGTGCTCCTCTACAGCTACTGGCTGTTAGTGGGCCGCCAGACGAATCGCGCCGCTTCCCAACCTGGCAGATAAAGCGGGTATCGCAATGTAGCGCGAAGATTCCAGCGGAACTACCTGTGTGCTCTTCTATCCGATTACCTCTTCAACACCGCCACGCTCCTCTATCAGAGCAGCTATATCTTTATGCCCGCCCTGTATTGCCATCGCCAGGGGCGTCTTGCCGTCAAAGTTTCCTATATTTACATCTTTGACGCCATTATCGAGAAGCCACTTTACCATCCCAAGGTGTGCCGATTTCACCGCTGCGTGCAGTGCTCCGTCCATACCCTCAGCCCCTCCATGCCGTACGAGCATCTCGCAAACCTCCGGTTTGCCACCGAGCGCCGCGTGGTACATCAATGTTATGCCGTGTGCGCCCGTAGCCCTGCTCAGGCTGGGATCCTCAGCCAGAAAGCGTGCCACATCCTCTTTCCTGCCCAGCATAGCGGCGGCACAAATATCAAGGGGCGCCCCTTCGGCCAGCAAGAATTCGGCGATCTCTCGCTGCCCCATGTGTGATGCGGCCTGTAGAGCGGTCTCGTTGAACCGCGCCCACACAGCATTGAGTACCTCTGGTTCCAAAGCATAAAGCTCTTTCACGCGCCAAAGGCTGGCATGCGCGGCCACTACAAAGCCTTCCACTATCTCTTGATCGAGATCCTGATCTCTTTTTGTGATCCCATCCTTCATGCTCTCGCCCTCCATGCTCCCATACATTGTAATTAGCGCCTGGTGATCCACTCTATAGTCATTATAACCAGCCAATATGTAAGAAACCCACATAGTTTTAGCAATGGAGACAAACCAATCAGAACACAGCGTGTTCTGATTGGTTTGTCTCCATTCTTATTGTGAGAACTAAAGAATAGAAACCCGCAGGGTTTCTATTCTTTGTTCTCCTCTTATTCCAAGAAGGTGCGGCTGCATGTGTTCTGAAAGGACATTATAGCCTCCCTCTTGCCTTGACCTCAAGATACTTGTTCACCACAGACAGAGTGAGTTTGTCGGCGGGCACGTCGACCGTAAGCACACCCCTGCTCCTTAGCGCCTCCAACGCGGCGGCTCTATCGTCGAGCAGGTTTTGTGCAACCGTTCTCTCATACATCTGCTCAGCATCGGTGGGCTCTCTCCTGGCCATATCGAGCACCTCGCTGTCGGCCATAGTTACAGCCATAGGCAGGTGGCGAGGCGCGAGCCTGCCGAACCCACTCACCATTGCTCCTGCTTGCTGCCTGTCAATTATGTCGGTGAAAAGCACTACCAGGCTCCTCTTGCTTCTCTTTGTCGATAAGAAAGCTCCTGCTCTGACGTAATCGGGCTCCACTTGCTGAGGTTGCACCTTGTATAGCGCCTCAAGCAGCGCTAGGAACTGCTTGCGTCCCTTATCCGGCTCCCAGTAGCCGGTCACCCCGTCGGCGAAGGTAAGGAGCCCGACGCGGTCGCCACGTGTGATGGCTACATATGTGAGAAGCAGAGTGGTGTTTATAGCATAATCGAGCTTGGACAATGGTCCAAGTGGAGCCGTCATGAGCCGTCCGGCATCGAGCATGATGATCACGCTCTGGCTGCGCTCAGGCTGATAGTCGGTAGTAATCGGCTTACGCAATCGGGCTGTCGCGGGCCAGTTGATGCGCCTGTACTCGTCGTCGCGCTCGTAATCGCGCAGCCGTTCGAACTCTGTGCCCGAGCCGAGCCTGCGCACATTCTTCAGCCCGATCTCAGAAAGCTGGTCCTTGCGCGCCAGAAGCTCATACTTCCTTACTTCCATGAGGTTCGGGTAGACTTTTACTGGCGCGGCTAGAGGGTATTTATGCTGTCGCAGCATCAACCCGAGCACCCCTCTGTAGCGCAGCCAGCAGTTGCCGAACGTGTAGTCCCCACGGCGCAACGGCTTGGCCGTGTACTCCAGACGCACACTTCCTCCTGGGGCAACGCTGCCGGACAGGAACATCGTATTGAGGATGTAATTGTCCGGCGCTTCGTCTCTTAGCACGAAGGGCACCGG
>JALYYZ010000389.1 GCA_030945985.1 Chloroflexota bacterium | reverse complement strand
GTATAAACCACCCTATGGTCCGTTGGTCGAGTGGTCAAAACGCCTCTCCGTCACGGAGGAGATCAGGGGTTCGATCCCCCTACGGACCGCCTGATGAGGGAAATCTATAGTGCGCCAGGCAACTGAGCGAGACGGGGCGTCGTGCTTGAGCCCCTCTGATGGCGCTATTCAACTCAGGGGGTCGCCCGGTGGCAGGGCAACCGGCATAGGAGGAAGACAGCAGAGGCTCGATCCTTTTCTACATTACCACCTGGAAGCGATCCGCCCGGATTAGGAGCCTGTTTGCTAAACAGGTAAGGCCGGGCTGTTTCTCGTGGCTTCGGCTTCGGCGTCGCCTATTGTTTACGTCTGGTGCAACGCGACCTGGTTACTGCTCGTTCTACTTCGCGTTCGATCTCTTCGTCGGGAATATCCTTAAGAGCCTCCCAGGTGGCTTCAAGCGCTTCGAATCTCTTCTAACGCTGTGCTTCCCATATGGTAAAGCGTTCCAAATCGTCAGCCGAGATTATGGCTGCCACTGGAATGCCACTCTTCCTTACGAGCACGCGTGTTTCTCCACGGAAGACCGTGTTCAGAATCTGGCTCCACTGCTGTCTGGCTTCAGAGGCCTTGATAATCTCAGATGTACGACTCCGAGGGTTGAGACGCTTCTGCATGGCACTCCTCTTGGACCTGTGCTACTTTGTACTATATAGACCATTTTAGTACGCTTGTCGACATAGGTCAATGTGTTGTCCTCAAGGTGATCGGAGCATTTTGCTGCTGCAACAACCAGACACTCGGGCACGAAATGGCTTGACAAAATAGAATATATGTTCTATAATAAAGATGCTCTAACGTCCTCCTATTCCGCCCAAGTGACCTACCCCTTTTATAGAACCCAGGAGGTATTTACCATGGCATCTCACCCAATCGTACACGTTGAAATCCCGGCCCGCGACAGCAAGGCGTCCGCTGACTTTTATGCGAAGGTCTTCGATTGGACGATCCAGCACGACCCGACCTTTGACTACCGCATGTTCGCTGCCGAAGGCGGACCGGGCGGCGGCTTTGTCTCGATGGAGGAAGGCGCAGACGCGGGGCATGCAGGGTTGCTGGTGTACATCGGCACCGACAGTATCGAGGCCAGTCTGGAGCAGATCGAGGCGAACGGCGGCAAAATGCTAGAGCCGATGATGGAGATCCCTGGCACGGGATGGTTTGCCATCTTCGCCGATCCGAGCGGCAACCGTCTGGCTCTTTACAAGGAGATGAACGCGAGCGCATAAAGGTCTCCGGCAGTGGCTGAACCCCAAAGCCGCAATGCACCCCTCATATGCAGGTGCATTGCGGCTTCTTGGTGTCTCGTAGCGCGGTTTAGCTCTTGAAAGTAAAACAAACAAAGCAAAATCCGTAGGGTTTTGCTTTGTTTGTCTTTGGAAAGAAGTGCTCTTTTCCCGAGAGTTCTTCTGAAGAGGCACCCCGCAAGTCGCAGGTTACAGCATCAGACCTCTTCTGTAAGTGGGGTAGACCTCTCCTCGCTCGCGGGCTTACCTGTCTGTACCCTCTACTACCCCCTCGATGGCCTCTCTGTGCTCAGGGTAGTGGAGGTAGGTATTGCCGGCTACCAGGCGCCCCAGAGGCTCACCGTTCCATAGGGTCGAGCGGTTTGGCAGCAGCAGGTCGTCTTCGGGCATCTCTTCTAGGAGCGCCATTAGGTCGCTATAGCTGTTGTTGTAAGTGATGCGCACGTCGTGAATTGGGAGGTCTCGGCTTTCTTTGTACAGGCGCTCGTTTAGCTCGTCTGTCTCGCCGGTGAATAGCTCGCTCTCGATGCGTGCCAGCTCATCGGGGTCGGCGTGCGCTTTAAGCCTGGCTAGTGTGAGCCGGTGCCAGCCGGCTATATGCGCCAGCACATCCTTTGGAGACCAGCCGCCCTCCAGCAGCGGCTCGTCCATTCGCTCGGGCGCGAGGCGAGCGAAGGCGCGCTCTAGCTCCTCGTGCGATATACGTATCCTCTCCAACAACTCCTCTTTGTTCCGGGGCGGCACCTGGTTCGATTGGTCCATCTTTATCCTCCTGTTTGCGAGGGTATGGCAGGAGTTTAGCACACCATAGCGTGCTCTTACCAGTCACTCCGGCGGGGTATCCGCCTGGTTGCCGGCATGGGCAAGCTTCGTAGCTTACCGGGGTAGCAGCTTGATTCCGTAGACGGTACGAGTAATAATAGTGTGAGCAGGATAACCACGGATGTAAGCGCCACTCTGCAGGTATCTGCAACTTCTGTCGTAGTCATAGATACAAGTGTCTGATGCAGTTGGCTACTGCATGCAGACCACAACCATAAGGCTGCTCAAAGCTGGATAAGCTTGCATGTACAGAGTGGAGGCACGCTCTTATCACCGAGTATGCTTGCCATTGAGATCGCATCGAGGATAACTCGGGCCACCGGCCAACCGGGTCTTGCCCATTTAGCGGTCCGCAACTTGTATAGCCTGTCGCTTGTCCATATTGTGCCAATGGATGAGCAACTGGTAAACAGGACGGCCGTCATAGCGGCGGATTATAAGCTAAAGGGTGCCGATGCGCCCTTTGTAGCCCTCGCCGATCTCGAAGCTGTTCCACTCCTTAGTTTCGACCATGCGCAGCTAACCCGACCCGCCGACCTGATAACCACTCTTCGGCCCTAGCCTCCCTAGCCAGGCTCCAGCCCTGCCCATTTACTGTTGCCTGCTGCTTTACGCTTGCAATATGTATATAGCGCGTCGTAGATGGGTAGGCTCCGTTCGATCATCTCCTCATCACATTGCCTCTTTAAGAGACCTCCTGGGAAAAGAGCGTTTCTTTCCAATACAACAGATCAAAACAGGGAGTGTTTTGATCTGTTGTCTCTCATTCAAAAGCTAAAAGGTCCATGAGGCCACACTATTGGCACGGCTATTGCACTGGCCTTATTGCTAGGCTCGCCTCTGTGCTATTGTGCTGGCTGCCTTGACTGCATGACCTTTGCGAACCGCCCGGCAAGGGATAGGCGTGGTACAAATCCGCTCGAGCCGCCTGCTCTACCTGGGCCTACCGGCGCTTGCTTGGCTATTGTATTATAAAGGCGCAAGACCACAAAGATCGAGCTTCTTTTAGCCAAACCTGGGACTTGTAAAGCATCATCTTCGCCACCACTGCACGCAGACCCCCGCTCTTGGCGGCGTCTGGAAGAGAAGAGCAGGAGATTATTTTGAACGCCAGCATAGCGCAGGCCCCCTCGGCGGGCCAGGCACCCCGTGAAAATCGCCCGGTAATCAACCGGTGGTTGCAGATCTTCCTGACTATTATCGCAGGAGCCGTAGTGGCGGTGATCACCTGGACGGTGATCGAGCGCTTCCTGCATATCTTGATACTCCTCCTCGCTAGCTTCCTGGTAGCCTACCTGCTTGGCCCACTTGTAGCGCGGATCGAGAAGACGGGGCTGCCCCGCATCGTGGGCATCTTGCTGGTCTACCTTGTGATTATCGGGCTGGCAGGGGTGGGCATTGCGCTGATGGTTGGCCCCTTGACGGCGCAGTTGCAGGAGTTGACGAAGACTCTGCCTACGCTCATCGAGCCGCCCAAGTCAGGGGCACCGACCTCACAGATTGACCAGTTCTTCCAGAAGAACGGCATCAACCTGAACGTTGCCGGCCTGCGCTCCAGAGTGCTGGAGTATGTCAGCGGCGCCGGCACCTCTCTGATAGGTGGCACGCTCTCTGTAGTGGCTGGGCTCGTCAGCTTTGTAACAGACCTCTTTCTGGTGTTAGCTATCACCTTTTACCTGCTGCTGGATGGGCAGGGAATGCGTAACCGGGGCCTACGCCTCTTGCCTGCGGCTGCCCGTGAGCGTTGGTTCTTTATCGAGGCGACCCTCAACAGGGTGCTTGGAGGCTACATCAGAGGCCAGATCCTCGTTGCTCTCACTGTGGGGGTGGCCGCAGGCGGGGGCTCGGCTGTACTGGGAGTCCAGTATGCGCTGGTGATTGGCTTACTGGCTTTCCTCTTCGAGTTTATACCGCTCCTCGGGCCGGTGCTGGGCATGGTACCTGCGGTGATTATCTCCCTCTTCCAGCCCTTCCCTCTGGTGATCTGGGTGATCGTCTACTTCATCGTTTTGCAGCAGGTGGAGTCGAACGTGATTGTGCCCCGTGTGAGCGGGCACGCGGTTGGTCTGCACCCACTCGCCGCGCTGCTCGCGCTGCTTGCCGG
>JALYYZ010000372.1 GCA_030945985.1 Chloroflexota bacterium | reverse complement strand
ATAGCGACCGGCTGGCAGACTGAATCGGGGCCGGCTCCCGGAATCGGCATGCGCTTGTGGTTGTGACCGCGTGCCTGCGGCGTACACCCGTGTGTGCATAGTGTCGTTGGGGCTGGCGAGCTGACCGGCCCACTGGTCTATCTCCACCTGAATAGCACCTACGCCTGATGAGGCAAGCACCTTCGCTGAAGCATACCTGGTGAGCTCGGGACCATCACCCTTCCTGGCTGATAAGCTGACGAGATAATCACCAGGCGACACTATATTACCGCCGGTGTCTTTACCATCCCAGACCGACTGCTGCACGCCCCTGGCCTGAGCTATGCCCGGGACGAGCGTGCCGACAACTTTGCCGGCTTTGTCCGTTACCTGCAGTGTAACCGTACAGGTGGCAGGTAGCGTGTATGTCACCCTGAAAGGCTCACCGCCCATGGTAGCCGCGACCGGCAGCACCTTGAGGCTCCCTATCTGTAGATTGCTGCTCACCCACACATTGCGGTCGCCGCCTTCGGTCGATACAAGAGCAAGACCATTCCCTTCCAGAGATGCGCTGGGCTGCATCCCGGCTACGCCCGCTTGCGACATGCCGGCAAGTGGTGATTGGTCATGGCCGTCGAGACCCACCTGCCACACTGCCAGCAGCCCTGCCTGGTTCGCCTGCTTTGAGGGGGCCGTAAAGAGGAGGGTGCTATCGTTCAACCACGCAGGCTCGGTGTCCTGCCCACCTTCAGTGATGGGGGTCAACTCGCCGTTCGCCGGGTTGTATAGCTCTATAGTCTGCTGGTAGAGCCTGAACTCCACAGCCAGCAATCTCCCTCCCTGCGGCTGTGCGCTCACAGCCCTCAATGGCTTCTCCGGGTAGCTTGTGAGCGCCCGTAACCCTGTGCCGTCACTATTCACGCTCCATAAATTGCCGTCACTTATAAAAGCCAGGACCTTTCCGCCGTCCGTCCAGGTGGGGCTTACAGCCCCATTTGTGGCTGCGGTGAGGGCGCGCGCTCCTGTGCCGTTAGCCGCGGACACCCATATGTTGGGTGGGCCGCCGGTGTCCGAAACAAAGGCCAGCGTCGAGCCGTCCGGCGACCAGGCGGGATCAGATTGGTGCGCGTTCGTATCGCCCTGACCCCCACTGGTAAGAGGCAGAGCGCTGCCTGCCTTCTCGCCGAAGTCATCGGCGCGCATCACCCATATCTTCTGCGCACCCGATCTGCTCGATACAAACGCCACCTGGCTTCCGTCCGGCGACACTGCGGGCGATGTACCTCCTTTCGCCGTCAACTGTCTGAACCCGGAGGCCCCGCCTGTCTGCGGCCTATCGGAGGTAAAGCTCCACAAAAACGGAGTGGCTAGTGTGTTACCCGCATAATCGGTAAGCTCCATCAGACTGGCCTGCACCTGTTGGCCTCCCGCCGGCGAGGCGAGCGGAGGATTAAGTTGGTTGGGGTATATAGAGAGCGTCTGGTTATCAGGTTGGTAGCTCAAACCCGTACGCCCGCCACTGCCTGCGCTGTAGGTCTTGCCACCCAATGCCAGCTTGAGGCTCGCGAGGTCGACGCCGCCGGCATCGGCCACAGGCAACTGCAACAAGTCGGGCGAGCCCGCCCCGTTTGGCGATGGAGACGGCACGCCTGGTGAGGGGGGCTGCCTGTCGATCTGCAACGGATAGTGCGCTGCTGCTCCCCATTGGCCGGGCTGGCCTGTGGCATGCCCACGCACATGAAAGTACCAGAGCCCATCCACTGCTCCCGGCGGCAATTGCATATGTACGCTCGTGGAACTTGTGGTAGTGGTCCCCGCGTTCTCTGCCGGCAAGGTGTCCCTATTCTGATCCAGCGCATAGCTGTAGCTATCGTACGAAGAGCCTTGTGGGACCGTCCAACTGAAGTTGAAGCCGGCCGTGGAGGTGGGTCGCGACGCGGCTAAATTGTCCAGGTAATACGCACTCTCTTTGCCGCCATCAACGGGTACGAATTGCATGTAGGCGGTTTGGCTTATCTGCACGAAAGCAATCGCCTCCACCTGGAACTTTGTGGCATCGGGCTCTGCCAGACGAAGCCGTCCCAGCAGGTCGAGCCTGTAGTGGCGCCAGGTGTCGTCGGTCACGAGTTGCGGAGATAATAGCGTCTCGAAATAGAGGGCATTAGGTGTGCTGCTGGTGGTCCCGCCGGTGCCCATCCAGAACGAGTACCATGTGCCGTTGCTCTTCACAATAAGGTTGGGCGCGTATCCTGCGGGCACCCTGTAATCGAAGCTGAGTATAGGGTACTTTTCGGCGTCATAAGGGGAGGTGTGCGCGCCTATCATACGCGCGCCGGTCACTCCTCCGACTACCTTCAGCGCCGAGTCTCCCGCTGCCAATCCCGCAGCTGTACCGGTCGCAATCTCTATTTTTGTGCCTCGCAAGTCCAGGTTCTCCCATTCGCCGGGGCCCGATTGCAGGTCGCTGTAAAAGGCGACCTGTCCGTTATCAGGGGTCACGCTGGGTGCGGCCAGGGTATCGCTGAAGGCAAGACGCGCCCCCTTAGTCGGATCGGGTGATAGGCCGAATGTGCCGGACACAAATGGAGCCACCAGGGCGCGTTTGCCGCCGAAGCCCATAACCAATACTGTCACGGTATGCTTTTGCGGGTCGGCTTTACCGCCGATGTAGCGCCACCCGCCAGGGGTGCCGTCGCCCAACATGATCCCTACATGGTCCGGCGGATCGGTCCCGCTATAAGGGAGCTCCAGGGTAGCGGGTCGTCTGAACTTTTCGTCGGCAGGGAAGACTTCATACGCATCACCTGCGAGCCTCGGGCCTATGGGAAGCATAGGCCGCCAATTGGTCGTCGTCTCGGTCTGTGACAAGGGTATGAGCGCCATCAGTGAGAAGGAATCGTGGGTGGCGAAGTAGGGGATGGTCAGATGCGCGTTCTGCTTCGCATTCAGGCCATCGGAAGATGAGATAGTGCCTCCCTGGGCAGTGTCGGCCAGCCTGCCTACGATAACGGGAAAGCTGTCGTCGGCTTCACGCCCGTCCGTGCCTATCACCCTCAGCCGCAGCGTGTAGAGGCCATTCAGCCCCGCCTCGTGCCAGGGCTTGAATTCGTCTAAGCCTGTGTCCCAGTTGGCGAGGTTACCTGGGTTGAAGAGCTTGAGCTTGCCGGCGAGCATCGCCAGGGAGGGCACGGTCGATTCGGTTATGGTGATCCAGGTGGAGGGGGTTGAACCCGCCCCATATTCGAGCACGTACCGGTCGAACATATTACCGTATGCCTCCCCCACTATGGGTACCTGCGTGCCGCGTACGAGGCTGTAAGCGCCGGGGGTGCGTATGTCGGCCACGAGGGGGCTGATCGTAACGCCATGTTGGGCGAGCACCTTGCCTCCCACTGAAAAGCGCGCCTGATAATGTAGGTCCTGTACCACGGCCCCGCTGTTGTTCCTGGCGTCCCAGGTGAGCGCCTGGTAACCTGCCTGCCGCGGCTCATTCTTGAGGAGGGTGCGCACCAATTTGCCTTGCCCGTCCACGATCTCCATGCTGACGCGCTGCGGCTCCGAGAGCCTGAAGGCGACGATGCTACCAACCGTCCAGGTTGGCGGGGCGAGGGGCGGTTCCACGCTCATACCGTCCGGGGCCTCGTCGGTCTGCCGGTTGCTGAGGGTGGTCGGCCCCCACCACGTCTGTCCGTTGTATGCGCCGTAAAGCACGCCGTTTATAGGCTTCCCTTCAAGGCCCAGCTCGGCAGCCGGTACCTGTAGCCTCACCCAGCCTCCCTTATGAGAGAGCGGGCCCATCGGATAGAGCGAGCCGCTCCCGGCCTGCCCGCCGGTCTGTGTGCTGTTAGCCCCCCAGTAGGCGCGCTGCTCGCCGTTCCCATCACCCGTGTAGAACTGCATATAGACTTCGCTGGGAGGGTTTTTCGGGTCGATGTACATATACTGGATGATGTTGTCACCGGTGGTGGGCGTGAGCGGCGAAGCGGCGTGTATGAAGTAGTGTACCTGCGGCCCGTCTGTGGCCGGCTGGGTGTGGCTGGGCATCGCGCCGTACGGCCGGGCGCTGTCCCATGCCCACGTACCCATCGCTTTGGCCCCCGTGGGGACAGAGCCTCCCATGAACGCCATCGGGCTGTCGTTGTACTGCCGGGTGTTGGCGGTTGCGCCTGTCGTGCCTATGGTAGATGACAATGGTGCAGTAGCTGTGGTTGTAACACCGTCGCTGAGTGTGCTCGAGTTGGGCGCCACGAGTCCGCCCGTGACACTTGTTATTTGCACCGGGCCCGGCTGCGCAGGGTCGGAAATGGGACGTATATCGGGATTGACAAAGTATGGGTCGCCATTACAAAGATATGAGCCGATGTCGGGTAGCGCAGCCTGAAAGGTGTTACCTAATGCTCCGAAAAAATCGTCGAAGCCTGGGCGACCTCCACTCGCAGCGGTTTCTGCGAATGCCGTCGCTATTTGCAGCATGGTTGATAGAATGTCCTGCTTAGCTTTTGCGTTGTCATAGCCCGGATCGCCAGGCAAAAGTCCCGGCGCTTTATTTTCATAATACTTCTGTATCAGGGTCTGGATAACTTGTTCTATAGTTTCCGATCCAATAAGCTGATTCAACTCTGCGGTAGTCACGTTTGCAGCTGCTGCTTCGGCTTCGGCTGCCCAGAATTCGATCTGCAAAGCGGCTTCCCCGGCGCCCGCTGCTTCTGCCGTTATAGCTCCTATGGCCAACAGTTCAGGCAGCAGGGCCATGCCGACCAACGCCAGCACAACACCCATAGCAATACCTAAGAGGAAGTTCGCTTGTTCTGAACAAGGACTTGCGAGGGGCGAAAAGAGGCCCGGCCCACCAGACATCGATCTCGCTGCAGTTGCTACCTCCAAGTCGGATTGCAAGCTGATGCCGGCCCGTGCTGAACCTGACATGTCTAGTTCTCCGCCCGAGAGTGGGGCTGCTAAACCCGCAACCGCTTTGGTCGAAGCCGTGTTGACGCCATCGGCCTCCTGCCGACTGTTCTCTAGCCGGCTTTGTGGGCTTGCGGTACTATCCGGCAACGCTATCTTTATGGTCTGTCCCTTGCCATTCAGCAATGCGAAACTGTAATCCTGTAAACCACTGGCCGCCACTTTAATAGTGACCGGTGCTTGCAAGGAGTAAGTGCCGTCAGGCATCTGCGCGTCAAAACGATCTATGTACTGGCTCAGCCCGGTGCCTGCCGCACGTTGGAATAAGTGCTGATTGATCACGATAGGAGGACTCTGTATTGTTGGCCCGTCTACACTCCGTTCCAGCCACATCTCCTGCTCTCCGCTGCCCAGGTCGCGCACGGTGACAGTCTGGAGCCGCCCTGCCTTGTAACCGTCACGCTCTATCGTGTTCCGGGTCGTGGTGCGGTTCAGGTCGTAACCGATCTGTGCAACATCAACGGCTTTAGTGATAAGGGTATGGCTCGCATGGCCATTGCGAGTAAGCGTCAGAGTGAACTTACCATTGTCAATGCTATGTCCATTCGCGCTCCCACCAGATACCAGCGCATCTATGTCAACTGCGGTATCATCATTTTTCAGCGTGCCTGCAACTTTGATTGTGGCATTGCCGGCGGCAGCACCTGCCAGTTGGCCTTCGACCGTGTAATCCAGCGCCCCATTTAGCGCCAGCGTTTGCCCTTTGTCGTCTTTAAGCTCTATGTGCCACTGGCCGGTGTCCTTGATGTTGGCCCCTGCACCGGATGCCCTCACCTGGTGGCCTAACAGCGAATCGAGGGACACCAACTTGAAGCCCGTG
Organism: Chloroflexota bacterium; assembly: GCA_030945985.1. Lineage (GTDB taxonomy): Bacteria > Chloroflexota > Chloroflexia > QHBQ01 > JADMIH01 > JADMIH01. The sequence continues at coordinate 195 of JALYYZ010000372.1, read as the reverse complement.
GCTAGTGCCGATTGGCCCACAATGAGGTCCAGCGTCAACTGCAGGTAGCTCTGCGCCGTGGGAGGCTCTTGCGGAGTTCTCGGGGTGACAACTGCCGGGTTGGGGGTGGGGGTCTGGGGGTGGCAGAGGCAGCCACAGAAGGCGTGAGGCGTCCAAGCCCAGGCTCCAGTGCCGCAAGTATGGCTAGTGTTATAC
>JALYYZ010000371.1 GCA_030945985.1 Chloroflexota bacterium | reverse complement strand
CTCCGCTGCACTTGGCGCATGCCGCTACCACCTCACCGACGCCGATATACCCCTTGCCCTATCTACTTTGCAGGAGCATGGCGTTCAGCATATGGTCTACATTGGGGGCAACGACTCAGCAGACACGTCGCACCGCCTGGCGCTGGCCGCAGCGGAGCAAAACACTGGCCTGCGAGTTATCGCGGTGCCTAAGACGATCGACAATGATCTGCCGGTCACGGACCATTGTCCGGGCTACGGATCAGCCGCTCGCTACATAGCCATTGCTACCCTGGAGACCACTCTCGACACGCGCGCGATGCCCGATATATACCCGGTGAAGATATTGGAGACGATGGGCCGCCATGCAGGCTGGTTGGCGGCGGCATCGGCTCTTGCGCGCTCCACCGGCTGGGAAACCCCACACATCATCCTGATCCCCGAGTATCCACGTGACATAGAGGAAATTCTGGAGGACGTACGCCAGGTATACTCACAGAAGGGGCACGTCATTATTGTCCTTTCCGAGAACGTCAGGTGCCGCGACGGCAGGCCACTGAGTGTAGCGGGCATGGAGGCACTCAACAACGTCCAGCCGGGCCAGGCTTCTTCGCCCGACTTTGTTGATTCGTTCGGCCATGCGTATTACAGAGGCAGTGTTGGCACAGGCACGGTACTGAGCCAGCTAATCACACGGCGGCTCGATTTACGGGCCCGCGTGGATCAGCCCGGCACCTTGCAACGTATGTCTCAGGCGCACCAGAGTGAAGTCGATCTGATCGAGTCGGAGGAGTGTGGACGTGCCGCTGTGCGCGCAGCGCTCGCAGGCACAACCGACCAGATGGTTATCCTCGAGCGCGCCGAGCAGCCTACCTACCGCTGCACAATCGGTATGTCCGATCTTGAAGCTATCGCTAACATTGAGAAACGGATGCCCTCAGATTACATCGTGCCTGAAGGTAACGATGTGACCGGAGCCTTCATAGATTACGCCCTCCCGCTGATCGGAGAGCAACTTCCGCAGTTCGTGGAGCTTTTATCTTAGAAGAGATGATTTGGAGGCAAATAAAAGATGGAGATAAAGAACGTAGGCGTGGTAGGCGCGGGCACAATGGGCAATGGCATAGCTCAGGTCTTCGCCTCGTCGGGCTACAACGTAAAGATGCGCGACGTGGGCCAGCCTCAGTTGGATCGCGGCATGCAGAGTATTCGGAAGAGCATCGGCAAATTCGTCGAAAAAGGCAAAGTCACACAGGAGGATGCCGATTCGGTGCTCGAAAGGTTGCAGACTACAACCGAGCTTGGCGATCTAGAAGGCTGTGACCTGGTGGTGGAAGCCATCTTCGAGAACTTCGAGGCAAAGGCGTCAGCCTTCAAGGAACTCGACGGCCTACTGCGTCCGGAGGCTATACTCGCCTCGAACACCTCTTCGATAGACATCACACGGCTTGCGGCGGTGACCAGCCGACCTGACCGCTTTATCGGTATGCACTTCTTCAATCCGGTGCCGCTCATGTCGTTGGTGGAGGTAATACGTGGGCTATCGACCAGCGACGAGACATACGGCATGATACGCGATCTCGCGACGCGGCTGGGCAAGACACCCGTCGAGGTGAAAGACTATCCCGGCTTCGTCTCTAATAGAGTGCTCATGCCGATGATAAACGAGGCAATCTTTGCCCTCTTCGAGAGCGTAGCAACAAAGGAAGATATAGACACGGTGATGAAGCTGGGCATGAACCATCCGATGGGCCCACTCACGCTGGCCGACTTTATAGGTCTGGACGTCTGCCTGGACATCCTGAACGTCTTATATGAGGGCTTCCGCGACCCCAAGTACCGTCCCTGCCCACTGCTGGTAAAGATGGTGCAGGCCGGCAAACTTGGCCGCAAGAGTGGCGAGGGCTTCTACAGCTATAAGTCCTGAAGGCTGGTGTATGCCAGGAAAGTATAGGCATTTGCATAAATGCTCAACTGTTTGAGCATTTATGCGACCAGACAACCACGACTGAGTTGGCATACGCCGGTTTAGTGAGCCACCAGGCATAGCAATCAGATCATAAACCTGAGAGAAGGATCAGTAATGGAATTTGGCTTGACCGAAGAGCAAAGGTTGATAAAACAAACTGCGAAGGAGTTTGCCGACGAAAAGTTAGCGCCACTGGCTGCTGAGTACGATAAGTCGGAGGAGTTCACAGCACCCCAGGCCAAAATGCTGGGCGAGATGGGTTTCCTCGGGATGATGGTGCCTGAAGAATATGGCGGGGCTGGCCTTGACACCGTTTCCTACGTGCTGGCCCTGGAAGAGGTCAGCCGGGCATGCGCTTCGACCTCGGTGACTATGACGGTTCAGAACTCGCTGGTGTGCTGGCCCATCAGCCACTTCGGTACCGATGAACAGAAGCGGAAATATTTGATGCCCCTGGCACAGGGCGTTACTTTAGGCTGCTATGGCCTTTCTGAGCCCGCTGCGGGCTCAGACCCCGCCTCTATGGCAACGACGGCAGCGGAAGACGGCGACAGCTATATAGTAAACGGCTCTAAGATATTCATCTCGAATGGCGGCGTGGCCGACGTGGCGATAATATGGACGCAGACCAACCGCGAAATGAAGCACAAAGGTATCACCTGCTTTATTGTTGAAGCCACGACACCAGGCTATACTGTAGGCGCTGAGGAGAAGAAGCTAGGAATTCGGGGCTCCAACACGGTTGAGCTGCATTTCGAGAACTGCCGTGTGTCAAAAGAGAACATATTGGGAGAAATAGGTGAGGGTTTCAAGGTGGCCATGCAGACGCTGGACGGTGGGCGCATCGGTATCGCGGCCCAGGCGGTCGGCATTGGCCAGGCTTGCTTGGACGTTGCCGTCAAGTACGCCCACGAGCGCCACGCCTTCGGCAAACCGCTCGCTGAAATCGAAGCGATCCAGATAAAGGTAGCCGATATGGCTATGGAGGTGCAGGCTTCGCGCCTGCTTACCATGCACGCCGCCTGGATGAAAGACCAGGGATTGCGCTTCAGCAAAGAAGCAGCGATAGCCAAGCTCCACGCCTCTGAAGCAGCAACGAAAGCATCGCACACGGCCCTGCAAATACATGGCGGATATGGCTATCTCCGCGACTTTCCCGTAGAGCGCCTTTACCGCGACGCGCGTATAACGGAAATCTACGAAGGCACTTCTGAAATCCAACGCCTGGTGATAAGCAGCATGACCCTCAAGGAGGGTCGGCCTGCGACAGAGTAAGTCTTCGAGATATGTAGCCGTGCGCCGGTACTAACCCGAACGAAATAAAGAGGTCCGACATGTAAGATGTCGGACCTCTTTATATTAGCTCTTTTACTTGTCTCACCGCTATGATTACTTAGCCTTCTGCAATTTCTGAGCGGACTTGACCGATTTGCGGGCCTGCGCCCACCGCTGGCGCTTCAGGCCTTCGGTTCTAAGATCCACTTGCGCATTATCGGCCATCTTGCCAAGCGCATAAAAATTGTGCCACATTGCTTTGTTCTCCTTATTGATTGCTGATGAACCATTCATCTATATCTATTGTACGCCACAAAGCGTCGTAGCGGATCGGCTTGTACGTGTATCTCCGGCGCGGAGGAAGGTTGAGATAATCTTGGGGAAGATCAGACTTCCGCTACCACTGACACCTGCTGAAGTCGTAGGTAGGTGCCCGCAGCATCGGTCGTAAGGCGTAAGTCCAACGACAAGCCACAGGGCTCCAATAGAGACCCTGCGAAAGGTAAAATCTATGATGTGGATTCAGATTCCTGAGAGCTACTAGCGGGAGCTATCGACGCTGAATATTTGCGGAAGCAAGCCTGACAGCGCCTATCAATTGCTTATAAGGTACCCCTTTTTCAAGGAGCAAATAAACACCCGCAGAGCGGGCCGCCGCGCTACGGGATAAATCGTCATGGATTGTGAGAGCAATTATAGATTTTGCCAATTGCCCTCTTGAGATCTCTGCCAACGCCTCAAAATCATCGCAATCGCACAGATGCATATCAAGGTCTATCAACAGAACGTCGGGCCGCAGCCTGCGAGCCATCTTCACTGTTTCGCAATCGTCAACTGCCTCGCCGACCACCTTGATCTCTGGGTCCAGCTCAAGCATTGTCTTCAGACTTGCGCGTAGCACGGCATGATCGCCCGCAAGAAGCACACGCACCTGCCTGGGAGAAGCTGCGGGAATATATTCATATGGCGACCCGGACTCGCCAAAAGGCCGCGAGGCGGTAAAATCAAGAGGAGGCGGCAAGTGGCGCACACCCATCAACGTCGAGAAGCAACCGCCATGCAGTGTCATCTGGCTTTGCGCTCAGGATCAAAATTCGCGGTGGCATTAGTAGGGCGTTTCATCTTATTTTTATATTACCCGATTCAAGGCGATATGTCACGGGTACGCCGTGGTAGATTTCGCTACATCTCTAGTCGTACTCTAGTCCACTATCTTCTGGCGCAAGGCATAGACCGCAGCCTGTGTGCGGTCTGACAGGTGCAGCTTCTGAAGGATGTTGCTAACATGCGTCTTGACCGTCTTTTCGCTCAGCACAAGGTCTTCTGATATAGCCTTGTTGCTCTTACCCTGGGCGATCAGCCTCAGCACCTCTAGCTCTCGCTCGGTAAGATCATGCTTGGGCGTTGCGGGCTGGGGATTGGTAAACTCCTGCATCAGCTTGCGAGCAATCTCCGGATCGAGCTGAGCCTCACCTGCGTAGACCGTCCTGATCGCACGCACCAGCTCCTGGGGCAGTACATCTTTCATCAAATAGCCCTGCGCCCCCGCCTTTATCGAAGCGAAGACTTTCTCGTCCTCGCTGAAAGAGGTCAAAACTATAACTCGCGTGCTTGGTGAGACTGCGGTTACCAGTCGCGTCGCCTCCACGCCGTCTACGTTTGGCATGACCAGGTCCATCAGCACGATGTCAGGCAACAACTCACGCGCCTTGTCTGCCGCCTCCCTCCCGTCCTGGGCCTCGCCCACCACCTCAATGTCAGGCTGTAGTTCCAGGTAGGTGCGCAGGCCCTGACGCACAATAGCATGATCGTCGGTGATCAGGACTGAAATCTTGTCGTTGCCTTGCCGGGCGTTCTGCATGCTTGAGTTCCCTCCCTTATCGCTTCATGTGGAACTATAGAAGCCCCCGAGTTTACTCATGGGGTACTTTTTCACTCGTCTTGCTCGCACGGTACAGTTACGCGCACCAGGGTGCCCCTGCCCTCTGGGCGGGGCCCTATCTCGAACGTGCCGTGCAGTTGCTCTACTATCTCGCGCATAGACGTCAACCCGAGCGTGCTAGGTTTGCTTGCGCCTCCTTCTATGCCCACCCCGTCGTCCTCTATGGTCATTGTGATCCTGTTATCCAATGTGTTCAGCGCCACGAGCGCTTCGCTAGCCTGGGCGTGCTTCACGATATTGTTCAATGCCTCCTGCGCCACACGATAGAGAGCTCTCTCGATATGCGATGCGAGACGGCCCTGGCCTTTCACATCAACCCGCACCCTGACACCGTTTCTTTCTCCTACCTGCTTGGCATGCTTCCTCAGCACAGCGGCTAATCCTTCCTGTTCGAGGTTCGCCGGACGTAGCTCAAAAATAAGTGTGCGCATCTCCTTCAGGGCGGAATTGGCCGTTTCGTAGAGCAGATTTATCTGGCTCTTCGCCTTGTCAGGGTTCGTGTCAAAGAAAAGATTAGCAGCCTCCGCGTTGAGCACCATACTGAAGAGCGACTGGGACAAAGAGTCGTGCAGCTCTCGCGCAAGTCGGTTTCGCTCTTGCAGTATGTCCTGCTCGCGCGATCTGTCGTACAGCTTGGCATTTTCGATAGCAATAGCCGCTTGATTAGCAAAGGCCAGCACAGTCTGTCCGTCTTCCTCGTCGTAGAAAGAAGGCTCCTTCTTATCGAGGGCGAGGGCTCCAATGACATTGTTGCGCACCTTCAGAGGCACACCTATCCATGAGCGAGTAGGGTCGTCCGGATCGGCCACGAAGTCAGGCTCCTGGCGCACGTCCTGTAAAACGATAGGGTCTTCACCCTCCAGCATCCTGCGCGAAAGGGCGTTCTGCCTCGGGTCGAACACCAAGCCGAGCACATGGTCGGGGTGCAAGAAGCCATTGCCGGCGATGATCCGAAGCCGTCCCTCGAAGACCAACTGTATGGAGGCGCGGTCATACTGCACCACTTCGGCCAGTTGGGCCAGGATTAGCGAGAGTAATTTGTCGATGTCGAGCGTACCCTCGTTTTCCGTGATAAGCGCACTGGACCTCACCAGAGCAGACACTTCGCGCACCCGGCGCTCTAGCTGCTTGCGCTGGGCCTCCAGTTGAGCCACCTGGCTCTGCAATCGCTGGTTGAGCGCCTGCGAATAGAGCTTGCTGAAGCGTATCACCAGGCGGCGGAGGGCAGCGTCGAGCGCTGATGCCATACGCAGAGCAGGCTCTTCGTCGCTCCCCCAGCCCGACTCGCGCTGGATGATAGGCAGCACGGCTTCACTAAGCAACAGATGCCCCTCTATCACTTCCGATATATCAAAGCCCTGCTCGGCGCGGCGCGCGCAGATCTCTTCCGAATAGTTGTCGAGGAGGGTGTGCGAACCTATGCGGAAAAGCGTCACCAGCGCATCGAGGCAGTGACGCGTGGAGCCTTGCAACTCGGTAACGGGCCGGGCGCGATACCGCAGACCCTCCATCGCGCAAAGCAGGCCCACCCACGAGCCGACAATCTCCTCGCGGTATCCTTCGAGGAGATCGGCCAGTGGGGGCATGCTCCCGTCTATCGAAGCCGCAGGCAAGTTTACCTTCTGCGCACGGGGCGCCGACATATGCCCTGCCTACCGCTTGCCCGGTATGCCGGGCTCGGTCATGGCAACAGGGTCGAGAATGCGGTCGAGGTCTTCCGCAGAGAGGAGACCCATCTCGAGGACGATATCTCGCATCGGTTTGCCGGTCTTGAAGTTCTCCTGAGCCACTTTGGCCGCCGCGCTGTAGCCGATATATGGATTCAGAGCAGTCGCCAGACCCATACTGTCCTCGCCGTAATGCCGGCAGCGCTCCTCGTTGGCGGTAATACCTTCCACACAATACTCGGCGAATACTTCCATCGAGTTCTTGAGTATATCGATCGACATCAGCATATCGAAGGCCATCACGGGCATCATCACGTTCAATTCAAGCTGGCCCGCCTGTACTGCCATCGTCATCGTGGTGTCGTTGCCGATCACCTGGAAGCAGGCCATATTCAGCATCTCGGCCATCACAGGGTTCACTTTGCCGGGCATGATCGACGAGCCCGGCTGCACCGGGGGCAGCACGATCTCGGCCAGGCCGGTCTGCGGTCCCGACGACATGAGGCGTAGATCGTTGGCGATGCGCGTCAACTCGAGTGCCAGCAGCTTGAGCGCGCCGTGCGCCTCAGCCATGGCGTATTGTGTCTCAGTCATCTCCACGAGGTTGCCCGCAGGTTCCAGGGGAAAGCCGGTAAGCTCTGCCAGCTTCGCTACAACTTCTTTCTGGTAGCGCGGGTCGCTGTTCAAGCCGGTGCCCGCAGCCGTGGCCCCGATGTTCAGTTCCAGCAGCGACTCGGCAGCATGGCTGATCTTGCGTCGCATCTTGCCGAGGGTAATACCATAAGCAGTGAACTCCTGGCCCAACCTGATGGGCACGGCGTCCTGCAAGTGGGTGCGTCCCGACTTGATAATACGGTCGAACTCCTTGCCTTTGGCCGCGAACGCCTTTTGCAGCCTCTCCAGCGAAGGGTAAAGAAGATCCAACTCCATAAGGGAGGCGATGCGCATAGCGGTCGGAAAGACGTCGTTGGTCGACTGCGCCATATTCACATGGTCGTTGGGATTTATCGGCTTGTATTCGCCCCGCTTTCCGCCCAGGCTCTCGTTCGCCAGGTTGGCGAGCACTTCGTTCGTGT
>JALYYZ010000344.1 GCA_030945985.1 Chloroflexota bacterium | reverse complement strand
GTGTGAGTAAAGTCACAGGGCGGTCTCCACTCACACAGTGCTATTTGCAAACATGCCCTGAACCCCTCAGAAGGCATCGCACCAAAGGACACTATGATGAACGCCAAAAAGAGAATATTAAGTACGGTACAGGAAGAATTCGATCTCTGGGAAAGCCTCCTGACAGGTCTGAGCGAAGAGCAACTCGTTACAGGGCAATCTCAATTTGCAGACCACTGGTCTATCAAAGATGTCGTCGCCCACTTGATGGCCTGGCAGCGTCGCTCTATCGCGAGGTTGGAAGCCGGCCTGCTCAATAGACAACCCGAGTTCCCCACTTGGTCTGAGACGCTGGACCGGAATTCAGAAGAAGAGCTGGATCAGATCAATGCCTGGATTTATGAGACCAATCATGACCGATCATGGGACAGCGTGTATCAGGATTGGAGAGACGGATTCATAAAATTCCTGGAGCTGGGAGAGGCGCTTCCCGAAAGTGATCTGCTGGAGGTAGGAAGATACAAGTGGCTTGAAGAGTATCCTCTCTCAATAATACTCTTGAGCTCTTGTGAGCATCATGAGGAGCATCGTGCAGAGTTGCGTGCTTGGCTTCAGCAGCATGGTGAAATGGCGAGCACCGGCTGAGATAGGAGGGCTTACTCACTTACATGGCGCTTAAGCACGATTTCAAGCGGTGAACAAAGGACGGTCAAGACGGTCAAGCGTGCGGTCAAGTCGGACTGCCTAACATGAGAGTATAAGAAGAAAGGAGTGCAAACCGGGGTGTTTGCACTCCTTTCTTCGTCATTCACCTTCTAAGCTCAACTTTGTACAAGCATGTAATTGAATGTCCCACGTGCGGGCAGCTAGTGCCTCTTCAGGGACCCTTTAGCTTTTGAAAGAGAGACAACCAATCAAAACACTGAGTGTTTTGATTGGTTGTCTTTGAAAAGAAACGTTCTTTCGACAAGTGGTCGCCAGAAGAGGCACTAGGCACCGAGTTTTCCAGCCTTCACACATCACGCTAAAAGGCTGATGTTCATAAAACGCTCAGGCGTGCGAGTAGACACATCTAAGCTCATGCACCTGCCGGGTTGTAGGATTGTACAAGGACATCATGGCCCCGACGCGTCGCCACCAGGCATCAAAATGGGCATTCACGCGCCTGACGTCCTCAGTTGCACACCTATTTTCAAAGCACTTTTCCATCTCCTGTGGACACCTACCTATAAATGAAAGCACGCTTCCTGATGCAATGCTTTGTACTTCCTGACGGCTGTTTCCCTAGTGGTTTATCATTGCTGGATGCCACCCGCCTATAAATGGAAATGGTCACGCCCAGCTTTCGCGATCGGGTTTTGAGCTTGGAAGGCACAGTTTTCACAGCAGTCGAGCTTAGAAGTGGTGTTTCACAGGCAATGATATACAGCGTACATCTCACCACTCAAATCACCACCCAAAGGTCCGGGGTACCAAGGTACTAACCCACATACCACCTTGGGGTAATGCCTGCGTCTACGGCTGCGGATATGATGCAGTAGGTAATTAGTACAGAAGAAGTGTCTGCTACACCTCTCTTCAGATGAGTGGAGCATTCACAGCCCCTATAATAGATGCCTCAATGGCCGGCTGCGGTGAGTGAATAGATGAAAGGAGTAATGATGACTTGAACAAGTGCTAAACGGCAGAGTAGCATGGGAGGAACGGGCAACGTTGCCCGCGTCCTTGACCACGAACGATAAGAACAATAAGAATTATTCATCCGTGCAATATTCACAATATTCGTATTCAGAGCCCGTCAGGGGACGGGCAGGAGGAACAAATGGCAAAGCAAATAGAGGGTAAGACCTCTTCCGTCAAATGGGCAAGGCCTACGAGGTTCTTGCTATTGGCGGTTATGCTGATGTCTATGGTCGGGTTGGCTCCGGCAACAGAGGCGGCTACCAAGGCTCAGCCTATGCTGCTACAGATGGCAGCCCAGCACCCCGACCAGAAAGTCAGTATCATTGTGCAGAAGACAGGTAAGGCAGATGGACCGGAGAAGCTGGTCACGGGACTCGGCGGTGAGATCACAAGGGATCTGCACATTATCAATGCCTTCTCAGCCAGCGTGACGGCCAAAGACGTGCCGCAAATCGCAAAGTCAGCAGACGTGCGCTGGGTTTCTATGGACGCTCCCGTTTCGCAGTCCAGCACCCCCAGCCAGTTCACTACCTGGGCTACCGGGCTGGGCATGGCAAACAATGGGTCGGTATCGGGAAGCTTCAACAGCACACCGATCATGCACGGCAATTATATCTGGTTCAACAGCACTATCAATTCTACCAGACCAAGCGGACTGGTTCACATCGTTATTGATAATGCTACGGTCTCTTTCACCGCCACCGGCACAACTACGTCAACATACAGGTTGAAGGTCCCGGCCTCGCTTATTACCTTCGACCCTGCGGCGACTACCTCCACAACAACGTTCGACCCGACAAACAATTATTACAGCACAACGGTACCTGCAGGCACCACCAATGGCGAGTTCGCGTCCGGTGTGGCCTTCAAGGTGCCGAGCAATCTGCCCGGTAGCATTAGTGGCGTAACCTGGTCTGCCCGTATCAACTCCGACGTCGCAGGCGTCACGGCTAACTGGAAGTGGGGCGCATCGGTATATACAAGCTTCACCGAGCACTATGCCTCGCTCGGCATCAAGCCGATTGATGACAACAAGACCAGCGCATACAAGAACAGCGACTCGCCTGGTACCCCGGAGAACTACAAGGCATACACAACGGCAGGCGCCACCGGCTCAGGCGGCACCGACTACAACGGCGGGCAAATGCCCAGCCAGTCACCAACCCTGGTGTCTTTGTTCAACAACGTTCTCAACATAATCAGCAGCGCGGCGGGACCCGACGGCAACTATGGCTACGGCAGCCGTATCACGCAGTCGTTCAACGGCTTTCTCGCCGAGAAGACGCCGGGCAACATGGTCAGCAAGGTAGAGGTGGCTCTGAAGGCCTACGTGCCTACTGCGCTATCGTCGGCCGACGTTACCTACGTGAGCGCGTCGCTCAATGGCGTCGCGGGAACAGCGGTCGCGCTAAACCCTTCGTCGTACAGTTGCTGCGATGCCGCCCACGCCTCAACGATCTACGTTGATATAACCTCCACCCGAGCATGGTACTGGAGCGACTTTGCCAACCTGCAGCTCAAGATCGACCAGAGTAGGCTCGCCGTGGGCCACAATGTCTACTACGATGCAGTCGGGCTACGCGTAACAAGCAGCACGGGCACCGACACATCGGCAAGCAGCACGACATCCTCGTCGAGCATCTTCGGCCCCACCGATGCGAGCAACCTGAGCAACGTTTACAACACAGCAGTGGGAGCACCCACTGTGTGGAATGAGGCTCCCTCCTATCTGCAAGGTCAGGGTGCAACCGTGGCGGTAGTAGACAGCGGGCTGGCCTACACGAAAGATTACAGCAACCGAGTAGTAGCAAACGTGAACTTCAACACGTCTTATCACTCCTCGAACGACGCCTATGGGCATGGCACCTTCGTGGCCGGCATCATAGCCGGGGACGGCACCATGTCGAACGGCGCCTATGTGGGCATCGCGCCCCGAAGCAACATTGTGAACGTTCGCGTAAGCGATGACCAGGGCATGTCGACCGAGTCGACTGTGGTCAACGGTTTGCAATGGATCAATGACAACAAGGCCACCTACAACATCAAAGTAGTCAATCTCTCGCTGAACTCGGGTAACGTCGAGTCGTATAACACCAGTCCTCTGGATGCTGCGGTGGAAATACTCTGGTTCAACGGAGTGACCGTCGTAACCTCGGCGGGCAACAACGGTACAGCGAACCTCTATGCCCCTGCCAACGATCCCTTCGTGATAACGGTAGGCGCTGCAGACGACAAGGGAACGGCTTCCCTCGCCGACGACACGGTAGCCCCGTTCTCAGCCTACGGCACAGATGAGACCACCAACTCCAAGCCTGATCTGATAGCCCCTGGAACCAACCTCATAGCCACTTTGCCCAACTGGAAGTCACTCACGCTACCAACCCAGCACCCGGCGAACGTGGTGAACAACTATTACTTCAGAATGTCAGGCACATCCATGTCGGCCCCTGTTGTAGCGGGCGCTGCTCTGCTCCTGCTGCAGGACGAGCCTAACCTCACACCCGATCAGGTGAAGTACCGCCTCAAGGCCACCGCCAACCACAACACAACCGTCTGGCCCGGGTACAATGCGGCAACAGCAGGCGCAGGCTACCTGGACATCTACGCTGCCGTACACGGCGCCACCACAGCTTCGGCTAACACCGGCCTTGTCGCCAGCCAGATGCTCTGGACCGGCAGCCAGCCGATCACCTGGGGTTCTGTGAACTGGAACAGCGTGAACTGGAACTCCGTCAACTGGAACAGTGTGAACTGGAACTCCGTCAACTGGAACAGTGTGAACTGGAATAGCGACTACTGGACTCCCTAGTCATGGGGCTCTAACGGAGCTTACAAGCAACCTTTCAACATGGGGCGCCGCTAACCTATTCCAAGACCACTGGTGCGTCTTCATGGACCTCTTGTGGAAAGAGCGCTTCTTTTCAAGAACAAACAAACCAAAACCCTGCGGGTTTTGGTTTGTTTGTTTTACTTTTAGAATCATCTTCTAAAAGGTGCCAGGGGCGGTTCAAGAGTTTGCCGACTCGCACGGTAGAGCCTCCATAGCAGCCAGACGGTAGAGAGCGACAGCAACTGGAGGACCAGAAGGGCATTCCTCGTGCCCAGGCTGTCGGCGACGAGGCCCGTGAGGAAAGCGGCGATACCAAAGAAGAGGCTGCCTGCAAAGGAGCTTAGCGACGACATCGTGGCACGCTGGCGGTCGGTGAACTCTCGTTGCATGAGGGTGTTGGAGGCTACCGAGCCTGTGCCGTAGAAGAACGAGGTTGAAGATATTACAAAGGGCGATAGCACGGTTGGAAAGAGCAGGGCAAGCAATGAGAAGCCTTTGCTGCACATTTTGCCGAAGAAGAGCACCTTCGTATTGCCAAACCTGTTTATCACCCGCCCACTGAAGTAGAAGCCCACAGTGGCGCCCGCGTTTGCCAGCGTATTTGCCACGCCCACAGCCCAGATAGGCAGCAGCGTGTTGAAGAATGCCGCCTGGAAGCGATAGGCCGTCTCGCCCAGGCCATAATCGAGAACGCCCGCTGTGCCGAGCAAGCGAAGGTTGGCATTGCCGAGGAAGCTGCGCACCCCCTCCCGCAACTGCGAGAACATCGTGCCACTTTCGTGGCGCACGCCTGCCGAGCCCCCTGTGATTTGCAAGGCGATCAACAAGCATACGAGCTGTGGAAGCACCGAGATCCACATGATGGCCGCGAAGGACCAGCCGGCGATGATGGCCCCGAGCAGGCCGGAGACGGTCAAGGCCAGTTGAAACATCGAGCCAAGCTTCCCCAGATACAGGTGGTAGTCGTGCTCCAATCCCTCGTCGGCGAGCATGTTGTGCAGCAGGGCGTTGTTATTGCCGCTGTAGAGGGCGCGCGCCAGGCCCTCGAAGGCCCCTCCCAGCGCCAGGAACCAGAAGTTCATCCCCACCGCGTAGAAGATCGAGTAGAGCACCGCCGCAGATGCCCCGTATATCACGATCCGCTTTCTACCGAGCGTGTCGGCCATGATACCGGTGGGCACATCGAGGATCGCTTCGGTGATATAGGTGATGGAGAATATGCTCGCCCCAAGCGCGTAGGAGTGGGTAACGGCTGCGAAATAGATGATCGCAATAGGCCCGTAGAGCTTGAAGTCTGTGAAGAAATTGAACCAGGTGAGCAGCCTGATGTTCCGTTGCAGCGACATAGGGAGATTATATCAGAGTGCCGCCGTTACCAAATACTATCCTCGCGGCCTGATGTTTGCTATAGTGGGAGTGAAGGCTTTACCACACAACTGGCGGCGAGAGGATGGCAAAAGCCTCTATCGCCGAGCGATATGGCTTTTTCTGTGCCAGGGAGTGATTGGACTCACATATGAGCCGTACGGCCCTCGCGACGTAACAACCTTATTCTAAATGGAGGAAACAAACCATGTCCGACATCGGTACAACAATCGGCTCGTCACTATCCAACGTCTTATTCCTGCTTTTCGCGGCAATCCCGCGGATAATAGGCTTTCTGATCATCATCCTGGTAGGCTGGATTATCGCGGGCATACTTGCCAAACTCGTGGTGACCATACTCCGCACGATCAAGTTCAACGAAATGGCTCAGCGCGCTCACCTGACCGGCATGGTGCAGA
>JALYYZ010000304.1 GCA_030945985.1 Chloroflexota bacterium | reverse complement strand
GAGCTGTACTACATGAACATAGACGGCACTAACCAGGAGCGCATCACCATCCAGCAAGGCGACGATTACGGGCCTAGCTGGGGCCTGCGCAGCCTCAGCCTGCAAGCGACTGCGACTGCGGTCGCAGGCAAGAATCCGTAGTACAACTCTAAGCAACCTATTCTTTTGGAATGGTTAACAAATCAAAGGGGCCCCATGATGGGGTCCCTTTGATTTGTTCAGGACTTACGCAAATTAGGCAAGGAACCAGCGCTGCTCAAGCGTATGGACGCGTAAGTCCTATTATTACTGGGAAACGAGCGCTCTTTCCCAAGAGGTCAACCGAGCCGTCGTCAAGCTACATACAATGACTTAGACCTGTCAGACAATAGCCCGATTGACCAGAGGAGCAAGGACGAGTATAGTGCCTGTAGAGCTTATTAGCAGAGGCTGCAACAGGGCGGACCCAAGTGAATGAGGTAGTTGACATGGTAACGGCTGAAACGCCTGTGGGTAACAGTGAGGAGCGAATTACCTTCTTCACAGTGCTGAAGAGCGCGGGTTTTCGTAATCTCTGGCTGGGGCAAACAATCTCGCAGATAGGCGATTACTTTGCCTTCCTGGCTATGACAGTCACGGTCGCGGGCTTCTCCACCGACCCTACGAGCACAACCGCCGCCGTCTCCGGGATGATGATTTCATTCACCTTGCCCAGGCTCATCTTTGGAGTGCTCGCAGGCGTTTTCGTCGACAGGTGGGACAGAAGGCGCACGATGATTGTTTCAGACGTGCTGAGGGTCTTCCTGGCTCTACTCTTTATACCCGCTTTCATGATGAAGAGCCTCGCCTTGATGTATGCTGTCGGCTTTGTTATGTCGGCAGTGGGCACTTTGTTCATACCGGCTAAAGGTGCATTGATCCCTAAACTCGTGCCCTCTGAACAGTTAATGGCGGCAAACTCACTTTCCCAAACTTCAATGATGCTAGCTAACTTTGTCGGTCCTGCTCTGGCGGGCGCTACATTCGCGCTGGCAGGGAATGGCAACCAGTGGGTTGCTTACGCTGTGGATGCATGCTCTTTTGTAATATCAGCGGTGACAATCTATATGATCAGGTTACCTCGAGAGGCGACCCGAGTGTACAAACCGCAACATCGCATGGATGGCAGACCGACATCTGCAGTATGGGCCGAGTTGAAGGTCGGGTTGCAGGCGCTGCTGCTCAACAAGGCAATTGCTACCCTGGCGGCTGTGTTTGCAATCACTATGCTCGGGGTGGGAGCCATGAACGTGCTGTGGGTAAGTTTCCTCAAGGCGCACTTCGGCTTCAGCCAGGCAGAACTTGCATGGAGGTTTAGCCTCATAGATATTGCCTTCTTCGCAGGCATGGTTGGAGCAAGTGTAATATCCGGCAATTTCCTCGCGCGCCGCTCGCCCAAGTGGTTTATCGTCTGGGGCCTGGTAGGCGCCGGTGCAATGACTATGCCACTTGGCTATTTACCTGACTACTGGCTGGTAGGGGTGGCAATGTTCCTGGTGGGGATCTTTGTAGCGCCAATAAACACAGGGGCAGGCACCTTCATGCAGTTGATAGTGCCGAACAGCCAATTAGGGCGGGTGGGCGGAGGCATTGGCACTATTACCGATACCGCCACGCTACTCTCAATGAGCCTGGCCGGGGTACTCGGGGCTTTTATTGGTATCCCGGCTGTCTTCTTGCTTGCGGGGCTGATGTGCATAGGTGGCGGCTTGCTGGCGCTCTTCCGGCTGCCTGCCCTCACAATGGAAGATAAGGTACAAGAAGAGGAGATGGCCGAACCTGCTGCGTAGAGAAATGGAGTACCTTTATATGCCTCTGTCCCTACCGGCAGAGGTTTTCTTCATGTCGCCTCTCTTACATGGCAGACGGCGCGGCCACGCTCCAGGTCGAGTGTACAGATACCATTCAAAAGTAAGTAGGAGTAAAGAGGCGCCAACTACCCAGGGCCAGATCTCCTGCGGGTGCTGAGCGCTATTCGACTGCGCGGATGTGGGTTGAGCCCCAATGAAAGCAAGGTCAGGGTTCGGAGCAATCATCGATTCTTCCTGACTGAAGAGGTTTACTGCAAAGAGCTCGGGGTTGCCTGTAAGCTTACCCCCCGTAAGGTATTGGACAGTGTAAACACCGGTGTCGCTCGTATCAGCATAGGTGACTTGGGAGGAAGAAGGGAAAGTGGACGAACGTGATGCCGGTGCCGGTGAGGTGACAACTACATGGTCGGTGCCGGCAGGTGGTCTCAGAGAGAGAGGACTTCCAGGTGTGAGGCTAACCGGCGTTTCTATAGAATCTGAGGGGAGCAGGTAGTTGATGAAATTGCTTACCAGTATAGGGAAAGCCACCTGGAGCGGCAAGTCGGATTGGTGAAGGTCGAAGGCTAGAACCGCTACACGCATGCCTTCCGTTTCGCCGGCTAATATGAGTGGAGCCCCGGTGTCCGAAGTCGCCAGTACACGTGCCCATACAGGGGTTGTTATCTGGCGAGCCGAAGCAATGTGAGTACTCGACAGATCAACGTAGCTCATCAGCGGGTCAGCGGCTGCTGTTTGGGAGATCGACGGATAGGTGATCGTCCCTGAGACAGGCAGCAAAGCCGAGTTGGGAGGTGAAATAAGTAGAAGGTTGGACCTGGGGAGCACCGGAGGCAAGAAGCTATCGAACACCGTGAGGGCCTGGCCTGATGATGCGTTGGGTAAGTAACCGGAAGGGTCCGCCTTAACAAGGGTAAGCCCAGGCAGGGTATGCAGGGCCTTCTCCAAGAAGCTATTACCTGACGTCACAAGCAGTACACGACGGTTGGCGACCTGGGAACGTACAAGCCAGGCATGGTTGTCTATGTTCAGGAAGTCGTTGTTGGACGATGACACCATGTCCGCTTCTACTACGTGAGTTGACAAAGGTAAAGTGTCGAACGTGACTGGGGTATTGCGTCCAGGAGGGAGGGAAATGATTCGAGCGTCCTGGAGTTTGTTGTCAACATGCACAGTGAATTGAGCAGAAGCAGGCGCGCTACCTGCATTCAGGACCGAGGCGAATAGCTCGGGGCCTGAAGTCGAATCCCGAATTGACATGGAAGTAATCGCCAAATTAGCCGGTGACTTGCCAACATTGATATAGAGAGCTTTGACCGGGAGTGGTGGAAGTGCAGGCTGTCCTGAGAGCGCGCCATCTGAGACTAGCACAACCGTTGCATCGCCCAGTTGGCGAGCTGTAGCGGCTGCGAGCGTAATCGCCTGCGATATGTCGGCAGAGGCATTTGTGGGCTGCAACTTTCCCAGGGTATTGTGTAGAGACTGCTTATCTGACGACGTAAGAAGTAGAGTGGGAGCAGGACCCGCCAGGAGAAGAGCCAACTGCTCGCGACCGCTCAATCCATCTATGAGGGATGCTATACGGCTCTTCGCCTGCTCAAAACGCGATTGCATGCCAACATCGGTCGATTGCATCGATGCAGAGGCATCGAGCACTACCACGATGTTGCCCGAAGCATAGGAGTTAGTCCAGAAGAAAGGACGAGAAAGGCTGAATACGAGCAAGACCAGAAGCAGGAGCTGAACGAACAAGAGCAGGCTCGTGCGGAGCCTGCGCCAGGGCATATTAGCAAGATGCTCCTGGCCGGCCCTGCTCCACAAGAGCGACGAGGAAACGACCAGGTCGCGCCGCCTGAGACGAAGCATGTATAGCAGGAGCACCGGCACAGAGAGGCCGAGTAACGATAGCGCGGCCGGCAATAAGATGCCCATGGAATGATTGTACACCATGAGAGACCGCACGTGGCAGTTGGGGGTAGCTTACCAGTTGCCGCGATTTAGGTGGAAGCAGGGCGCAGTCCCTTTATCCTTAATTGCAGAGTGGTCTGGCCGTTCCATTCGTTCGGCTCTATATGGAACATGATATCTACGCGCGGGTTCCGGTTCACAGACTCCTCCATGTGGGCCAGGCCGAACGCTATGGCGGGCAGACCTCTGTGGTTGCCATTTTGGAGTTCAGGGTCAGTGATAACCATCTTGAGATGAGTACCTGTTTTCCCTACAGCCTGGGCATGCTGCACACGCACGTCACGAGCCATAAAGAGCGGCACGGGATTGCCTGTACCAAAGGGAGCCAGGCGCTCTGCTGTACGCCAGGTATGGTCATGCACATCCGAGAGCCGTATCTCCGCATCAGCTGTAACCACAGGCTGAGGATCCTGGCCTTCTAATAGCTTATGGGCGACCATCAATAGGCTCGTCTCAAGCTCCCCCAGGTCCGCAGTGCGCACCGTCAGACCGGCGGCAGCCGCATGCCCACCATAACGGACGAGAAGGTGGTCAACTTCTCTAAGCACATCGACCATATGAAAGCCTGGGATACTACGTGCTGAACCTTTGCTCTCCTCTTCCCCGCGCTCAAGCACTATCACCGGCCGGTGGAAATCTTCCACGAGACGGCTGGCAATGAGCCCAACCACACCCGAGTTCCACTCAGGATCATGAAGGAAGATAAGCCTGTTATCGGCATGGAGCACAGCCGCACGCTGACGGGCAGCATCGACATACCGGCGCGTCCAGTCCTGTCTCTGGTAGTTAAAGTGCTCAAGCTGCTCAGCCAACTCGGCGGCCTCTTCAATTGTGTCTGTCATAAGCAGTCGATAAGCTACACCCGCGTCATCTATACGCCCCGCCGCATTGAGCCGCGGTCCCAGAGTATACCCAATGTTATCTGTGCTTATTGCCTTGCCAAGTAAGCCGGCTTTACTCAGGAGAGATTGCACACCCGGTGATCTGTGCTTCGGCAGAGCCTTGATACCCGCCATCACCAGAGGGCGGTTTGCCCCACGCAACGGTACAAGATCCGATACGGTGCCTATAGCTACCAGGCCCAGGAGATCCAGATTGCGCAGACCCTCCGGTTGGCCGCAACGCTTTACAAGGGCGCGAACCAGTTGGTAAGCAACACCTACACCGGCCAGATCGCTAAACAATTCGCTTCCGGCAGTGCCCTGTTTAGGGTTGATAAGCGCCCATGCCCTGGGCAGCGTAGCGGGCAAAGTATGGTGATCGGTAACAATGACGTCGAGGCCATGTGCCGTGGCCTCGGCGATCTCGAGCGCGCCTCCTATGCCGCAATCAACTGTGACGAGCAGTTTTGCGCCTTTGTCCGCGATATCATGAATCGCAGCCACATTCAGGCCATATCCTTCGCGCTTGCGGTTCGGTACATACGGTTCAGCGTTGGCACCAAAGCGGCGAAGAGCTATCGTCAGCAGGGCTGTCGAGGTGACACCATCAGCATCGTAGTCACCGTAAACGACTATCTTCTCGTGGGACCCTATAGCTGAGCAGATACGATCCACAGCCGCAGACATACCGGACATGACCAGGGGATCAGGGTGGCTGGCAATGTCAGGTGGTGAAAGAAAGCCTTCTATTTCTGTAGGCTCGCGGATGCTACGATTGGCGAGGAGCTGGATGGTAAGGGGCTCCAGCCGGAGATGTCGCAGTGCAATCTGAAGGGAGGCTATCTCTTCGGGCGACAAAGAAGGGTACACATCCCAACGAGGGCTGCAAAGTTCCAAATATAATTACTCTTTTCCACACAAACGTGCTAATTTTCCTTACGGAAATAATAGCACATCTGATAGGCAGAGGCAATTGACTGTGGAATAGCCTCGAAATTATAGGGAGGAAAGCGACTCAGCAGGTTGTGACTGAGAAAGCTGCCGGTGCGGGTGCTGGCATCTTGCTGCAAATTATAGGACAGGGAGTGACTCAGCGGGTTGCAACCCAATGGAAATCACAAGATCTCCAGCAGACTCGGACTCTAAGAACCTGTTGAACGCTCCTACTAGCTCCGGGTCGAAATGAGAACCTGAGAGAGACCTGATATACTCTCGTACCCTCCCCTCTGACCATGCCTTGCGGTATGGCCTGTCTGATCTCAATGCATCATATACGTCTATGATCGCGAATATCCTGGCACTCA
>JALYYZ010000284.1 GCA_030945985.1 Chloroflexota bacterium | reverse complement strand
TCTCTGGCTGGCGCAGACTCCCCAGGTGTTCAGGCTCAGCCTCTTGCTGGGTGCCTATGATGCCCTCTCGCAGTCAGCCGAACCGCTACACGCTACTGATTGCGCGCGCGTTGTGGAACTGTCGGGACATACCATAAAGATATTCGAGGGCGAGGTGACAAACATCAAGATCACCACACCGATTGATTTGCTCATAGCCGAGGCCATACTCAAAGGACGACGCTAAAGACCAGGACAAGGTAGGCGCAAGGCCGAGAAGCACGTGCCTAATATTTGCTGCCTCCGGCTGTTGCCCGAGACCGAACTCGGCGGCCAGACGCACTCACCATACAGGGGTTTCTATGGCCGGGGCCGGTAGGCATAGCGCATTTCTTTGGGAGGACTGACAAAAGATGGCAACAGAGTTCAGAGCAGGCATGGGGTACGACGTACACCGGCTCGTCACGGGGCGCCCGCTGGTGCTGGGTGGGGTAGATGTCCCTTTCGAGATGGGCCTCGACGGGCACTCCGATGCGGACGTACTGCTGCATGCGCTCATAGATGCGCTGCTCGGTGCCGCTGGCCTGGGAGACATAGGGGCATATTTCCCCTCCACAGACGCAGACCTGAAAGGCATCTCCAGCATAGCCATGCTCCTTAGCATTATGCCCGAACTGCAAAGTATAGGCTGGCAAATTGAGAACATAGATGGCACGATCGTCGCGCAAAGACCGCGCCTCTCGCCACACACTCTGCGGATGAGAGAAGCTATCGCCAACGCGCTGGGCCTGGAACGGGAGCGCATAAACGTCAAGAGTAAGTCCACAGATGGCCTCGGTTTTACAGGCACAGGAGATGGCATGGCTGCTTACTGCGTGGTGATGCTCAGACGAGAGAGCACTGGCTAATTTCACATGGGCAGCCTTCCCACAGGTTCAAATCCGTATCATCTATAGGTAGCGACCAACACGAACTGAGACAAGCCACTGGGACAAGCATATGAAAGCAGTTGTACAGAGGGTCAAACATGCAAGCGTCGTTGTGGATGGCGAGGAGATAGGCAGAATAGGAGTCGGGTTGCTCGTGCTGCTGGGAGTTGGCAGGACCGACGTAGAGGACGACGTACGCTATGTGGCACGTAAAATTGCCGAAATGCGTATATTCTCGGACGCTGAAGGCAAAACCAACCTCTCGCTAGCTGATGTAAGCGGCGATATCTTGTTGGTATCACAGTTTACCCTTTACGCCGACACGCGCAAAGGCAGAAGGCCATCGTTCCTGGACGCCGCCCCACCGGACCTGGGCCGCGCGTTAGTTGAGAGGTGCGCCCAGGTCTGGCGAGACAGTGGCATAAAGGTGGAGACAGGGCGCTTCGGGGCGCACATGGAGGTCAGCCTGCTAAATGACGGGCCGGTAACAATCCTCCTGGACAGTGCGGAGAAAGGCTAGTCTCGTAATGCAATCCTCTAGCAGGGCAATCACTCCACAGTCGGGCAGGACTACAGTCCGTTGAACGACCCGGCGACTAGTGCTGCGTGCATATGGTAAGATAGACGCGTAGTAGTAGCAACAGAAGGAGCGGACACTTATGTATATCCCACCGTCCACCGCGCCAGGGGTGGACCCTATTATCTCCCGGCTGCGCCCACGCGCTGTGGGGGAAATAATAGACCAGGCGTTCAGGCTTTATCGGAAATACTTCCTCACCTTCGTGGCTATTACTGCTGTTATCTACGTGCCTTCAAACTTGCTTATACAGGGTATCAATGCAGCTTTGCAAGGTACAGCGAGGCTGAACAGCTCTCCCTATGGTACGACAGTTTCAGACAGCAATAGTAGCATCGCGAGCGGGCAAATTACCACAATATTTGTGCTAGGCGGACTATTGTTGCTGTTGGGACTGCTGGCCGGCATTCTGCAATATATAAGTCAGGGCGCGCTTACCTCAGCGGTTGCCGACAGCCATATGGAAAGGCCCATTAGCTTTGGCGGGGCCTATCGCAAAATAGCGGGGCGCGTCGGTTCGCTACTCGGAGCTATGGCCCTACAGGTGCTGATCGCTGTAGCTATTTTTTTGCCGGCTCTCGTAATCGTCGGTCTGGCACTGCTTGCGCT
Source organism: Chloroflexota bacterium (assembly GCA_030945985.1). GTDB lineage: Bacteria > Chloroflexota > Chloroflexia > QHBQ01 > JADMIH01 > JADMIH01. Next base: position 3,722 of record JALYYZ010000284.1, on the reverse strand, counting down.
GGCAGGCGCAACCGGGGCCGGCAGTAGTTCCAACACAGGGGGACTGCTGGGCGGTTTCTGCCTCGGTTTCGCGCTAATTATACCTCTCACCATGCTTTACATCTACGTGGTTGTCAGGCTTGAAGCCGTTATACCGGCCCTCGTTATAGAGAAGCTTGGGCCTATGCAAGCTATAAGACGAAGCTGGAGCCTGGTGGGTGGATACTGGTGGCGCACGGCGGCCTTACGGATAGTGCTCGCCATCCTGGGTGCAGTAATAGCGGCAGGACCTGCGTATCTGGTATTAGCTATCGTGCTCGTGTTCGCGAAAGGTCTGGATATCGCAACGCAGACGCTGATCCAGGGCGCATTCACCGTTTTAGGAGGCATGTTCTTTATACCCTTACAACTAATCTCCAGCACACTCTATTATTTCGACCTGCGCGTGCGCAAAGAAGGGTTCGACCTGGAAACGGCCATGCAGCAAAGGTATTTCAACTACACAGCGCCCGCACAAGGTTACACCCCGCCTCCCGGCTGGGCCGGCCACGGCCAGGTCACACAGCAGGTAGCACCGGCCTTTGCGCCGCCTACGCTTGGCTACAGTCCTCCAATGGGCAACAGCTACAGCGGCCAGGGTGAAGGTACGCCCACGCGAGCTATCGGTGAGGTCGGTCCAGTGCCGGAGGAGCCGAGAGAAAGTTTGGCTGAGGATGCCATGCCTGAAGCACGCAGAGAAGATAGGCAGCCGGATGATGACACCAGCCTTTAATATCTCACGGCCGCTGGAAGAAGTAGACGTGCAAAGCTTGAGAGTAGCTAACGGAAGGGTGGAAGGCAACAGAGTGCGTGCCGAGACGCCGGCTACAACTATTGGGCCAACAGTCTCTGAGGAAGTGGAGGCTTGAAGCAGATAGTAGCACGGTTCTTAAGGATATTGACGCCCAGGAGGGTAGGATTCTCCTTGCTGACCGTCGCCCTGCTAGGCGCTCTCGGGTGGTTCCTCATATCAAGTGGATCGCGGGCACCCCGCGTAATAGGGCAGCCGCCTTTGCGTCCGGCCCTCGGCAAACAGTTAGCATACAGCAATTACACTGCGGTTATTAGTAAAGCACTGGCTGATGTACAGGCATCTCTTGCGCTGCCTGCTGACAAGCGGAAGGAAGCCTTACTGGTAGTGGCAAACGACCTGGAGCATGAGGAAGGAGCGGAGGTAACGACACCGGGAGGAGAGGCTGCGGAGATAGATAACTCAGTAATGATCGCAGAAATGCGCGCGGACACTCCCAATGCGGGAGCAATCGAGCTTGGCCTTGAAGCGTTGAGTAAGAGCCTGGCAGGTAAAGGGGCAGGACTTGAGGGAACACTGGTCGGCGGGAAGGCCGAAGAGACGCTACGGCAGATCTTGAGTGATAGTCGGTTTGACTATGAGCGGCAATTATCGCCATTGCAGAGGCTTATCAGGTGGCTCTCGGAGCACTCCGGCGGAGGCACGGGGGACGATAATCTATCGAGTATCTTTATCGCGATATTGGCCGGGCTGGCGGCTGGGGTCCTCACCTTCCTAGCAAGTGAGAAATTGGGCGGGAAAGTGCTGAGGCTGGGATTGTCTATCGCCGTAGGCACTGTTACGGGGCTCATCTTCTATGCGGGACTGAACGCCATCGGCACTACGTTGAAGATACTGGGCGTGGTGGGCCTCATTGTGGCGGCGGTAGCCATCGGGCTTGTCGGTTCAGGCCTGGGCAGGGCCTCTACGCCGGCAGCCCCACGTAGGCTAAACGATCTCGCGACTGTTCTAGGTATGAGCGCCGGCGAAGCGAGGAGGAGAGCAGAAGAGGCTGCTAGCGAAGGCGACTATAGGCTGGCCATCAGATATAGGTGCCTGGGACTATTGTTGGCGTTGGACGAAGTCGGTATGCTGCACTTCGACCGCGCGGCCACCAACCGCGAATATCTCTTCCGCGCACCAGGTGAGATGCAGAATAGGTTGCAACCGCTGCTCGACAGGTTTGACGCTGTTTGGTACGGAGGGGCACCGGCGACAGCCCAGGAGTGGGCACAGTACACGGCGGAAGCGGCAGGCATCGAGGCTATGCTGCCCGCCGCTTCCGCCAGGGGACGCAGGGGAGACAGCGCGGCATGAGCCCCGATCCAGGCATCAATACGGGTCCTAATCCAGGGGTCGTGACGACACCCGGACGCGATGGGCGTCTGGGTGATCTGGCTATTATCGGCCTGGTTGTGCTTGGCCTTTTCGCGGCGCTCTTTTGGATGCTAGGCTCCCAGGGCATTGCGGAGCCGCCTGAGCAGTGGGGATCATCGCTCAGTGCCGGGCCCAAGGGCGCGCTCGCGCTCTATACCTGGCTTCAACAGTCGGGCTTCGAGGTATCGCGCGTGCAAGGTGGCGAAGCCTTCCCACCCCAGGCCGACACTCTGGTAATTATCAACCCGAGCGGCAGCTTTCCGAAAGGGCAAACAGGTAGCTTGCGCGACTGGGTCGAGCGCGGCGGCACACTCATTTTCGCGAATGAAGGAGATCACGCGCTGCTGGATGAGCTGGGCTTCAGCACGCGATACTCGGGGAGCTATACCAATACAGTGCCTATGTCACAGCCGCTCTTCGCGAACCCCGCTGTGGCCCGAGTGAAGGTGCCAGCCGCAGAGGGGCTGCAAGTGCCTGTTAGCAATACCGTAGTGTTGGCTTCCTCAAAGGACGAGAGTGGGGAGAGGGTAGCGTTGGCCGCTATGGTCAAGATCGGGGTGGGTAGGGCTTTTCTGCTCTCTAGCGACTACCCGCTCACGAACGAGGGGATACAGCAGGAAAGTAACGGAGCCTTCATCTACAACATGGCTCAGTTGGCAGGTGGCAGGCGGGTAGCGTTTGACGAGGTACACCATGGTCAGAGTGTAGGAGGCGACCTTCTGGGCCTGATGACCTCCACCTCCTGGGGCTGGGCACTGATTTACGGCGTGGGAACGTTGGCGATCTACACCGTTTGGAGTGCGAGGAGACTTGGCCCGCCTTTGCCTGTGCCTACCCCTGACAGGAGACGCCCCACCTCCGACTACGTGAAATCGGTGGCGGGCCTCTTCAGGCGAGCCCGAAAACCCGGATACGCCGCAGAGTGCTATTTGAGATACTTCAAAGGCACCCTCTCGAGGTACGCCGAACTTGACCCCTACCTCACGGACGAGCAGTTCGTCCGCTCGCTAGGAGAACGAGGCAGGCACGTGTTCAACCAGGAAGCGATGGTCAGGTCTATAGAGAAGCTGAGAGGTCTCGAAGGCAACACAGTGGGTGGTGAGGCCACAGAGGTAGAGACACTGAAAGCTATCAGAGCTGCGGAGAATAGCAGGCGTGAAGCGCTAGGGATCGCCCAGGAGCAGGATAGTTAGTAAACTTGGCATATAATAGTGCTGGATCAGGAGACTATTTTGAGAAAGATAGCGCCGTTTTGATGAGGAAACAAATCAAAACTCCTGGGTTTTGGTTTGTTTCCTCACTCTTTCCACGTTTAACAGGTTGCTCGAAGCTGCAACAGGGAGTAAAGAGAGTAAATGCCACTTGTAGAATTATACCGCGCGCTCGATACAGAGAGGCGCAAGGTTATTGTTGGGCAGCGGTGGACGTTCGACCTGCTGCTGGTAGCCCTCCTTACGGACGGGCATGTGCTTCTGGAAGGCGTGCCTGGTGTCGCCAAGACGCTGATGGCGCGCACACTTGCGGCATGCCTCCAGGC
>JALYYZ010000252.1 GCA_030945985.1 Chloroflexota bacterium | reverse complement strand
ACTCTGTGTCGTGGCTGGCAGGGGCCAACGAGCTTGTCTCCATACGCCCGAAAGATCCAAGCGCTCGTCGCACAGTGACCCTGGACAATACTCAGAAGAACTTGATATTCACAAGCACGGTCTTTGGTCTGCCGTTGCTGACGCTGCTAACAGGCGCGTTCATGTGGTGGAGGCGTAGGTAAGATGGAGCGCTATAGAACAACTATCATTATGGCTGTGCTACTTATCGCCCTGGGCAGCACGGCCTACTTCCTCACCCGCAACAACGCGAGTAGCACGAACGCCACGCCCACAGCCACTGCTGTGCAATATGTCTGGCAGAGCAACGACCCTGTATCGGCTATAGATGTCGTCAGCGGCACAGGCAAGGTCTCGCTGGTCAAGAGCAACTCCGCAGATAGCGCGGCCGGCACATGGACGCTGACCGCCCCCATCAAGGGTGCCGCCGACTCGTTCTCGGTGGGGAGTATTGCCGAGCAGCTAAAGAGCCTGCAAACAACCAATGTGGTAACCGGCACCGGCGATCTTGCCCAATATAAGCTTGATAAGCCGGGGCTAACCATCACAGCCACCTACAGCGATACCCAGCATACAAAGCGTGCTATTCAAGTCGGCTCGGCTACCTTCGACGGCTCGGGCTACTACACCAAGCAGGACAACTCGCCCACTGTTTACATAGTGAGCAACAGTTTCCTTGAGCCGGTCCGCCAATGGCTGCAAACGCCCCCGGTGGCGCAACCCACACCAACCACCGCTCCTTTGCAGATCGCACCCACACTCACTGCCACAGCTACCGCACCACCCGGCACCCCACCCGTTGGAGCGTCAGGAACCCTCACCAACAGCCAACCGATCACCGTCACGGGGCCCGGCGCAGCCAACCCGACAACTCCGATCCCCGCTACGCTTCCCGCAGTCACAAGGACACCGTAAAGCTCACTTCAATAAAAGAGTAGAGGCCTAGCGAACCTGGCTGGGCCTCTACTCGTTTACCGTTACTTGCAGGGTGGACCTGCTTCTTGCCAGTGCCTCTTCAAGCGTCCCTAAAGGCACCGGAGCCAGTAGGGTTCCCTTTAGGGACGGAGGAAACCCTAACCTCCTGGGAAAAGAGCGCATCCTTCCAAAGACACCAAGTTCAAACACTCCGTGTTTGAACTTGGTGTCTTACTTTCACAGGCTAAAAGGTCGCTTGAAGTGGCACTAGCTCGACTGCCCGCCCTGAGGTGCAACAAAGTCGCGAAGACGCTGCGCGTATCGGGCGGGCACACGCCCTGCTATTACTGTGCCTTCGCCGGTGTGCTCCTCCGTTTCGATGATGCCTTTTTCGTGGAAGAGCGCTACCATCTCGCTCTCGTTGTATGGGATCAGCACCTTCACTGCCACAAAGCTCTCTCGCAGAGTACACTGGATCTGTTGGAGGAGCCTGTCAAGACCCCAGCCCTTCTGGGCCGACACGGGAACGTAGTTCGCACCCAGGTCGAGGTCTTGCGCCAGGCGAGCACTGATGTTGCCGATGTCCGGCTTGCCATCTGCGTCAAGTATAAGCTTCTCATCCTCGAAAAGCCTGTCGATCTTGTTGAGGGCCACAATGCGTGGCTTGTCACCAACGCCAAGCTCAGCAAGCACCTTGTCAACTGTCTGCGACTGCTCTTCTGCGTTCGGATGGGTCAAGTCCACCACATGCACCAGCAGGTCCGCGTCCTGGATCTCTTCAAGCGTGGCGCGGAAGGCAGCTACAAGCTGGGTTGGCAGCCGTTGTATGAAGCCTACCGTGTCGGTAAGCAGCACGCCTTGCCCCTCAGCGAGCTCGATCTTGCGCGTGGTCGGGTCCAGGGTGGCGAAGAGGATGTTCTCCGCCAGCACCTGTGCGTCCGATAATGCATTCAGCAATGTAGACTTACCCGCGTTTGTATAACCCACCAGGGCCACAACAGGCATCCCTTCGCGGCGACGCTTCTCACGGTAGAGCTCACGGTGGGCATGCACATCTTTGAGCTCGGTCTTGAGCTTAGCCACTCGCTCTCCGGCGCGCCGGCGGTCGACCTCGAGTTGGGTCTCACCAGGTCCACGAAGGCCTACGCCTCCAACGCCCTGGCGAGAAAGGTGGGTCCACATCCTGGTAAGTCGGGGAAGCCTGTATTCGAGTTGCGCCAATTCTACCTGTAGCCGTCCCTCGCGGGTACGCGCATGGCGGGCGAATATATCGAGGATCAAGCCCGTACGGTCGAGTATCTTTATATCGAGGCTGTCTTCAAGGTTCCGCTGTTGGGTGGGGGTAAGCTCTTCATCGAAGAGGAGAAGGTCCGCCCCAAGCTGGTCCTTCAGTGCGCGGATCTCTTCTACCTTGCCTTTGCCCACCAGGGTAGACCTGTTTGCTTCGTGCAGCTTCTGCGTGACTTCCCCGACTACATCAACGCCGGCGGTGGCCGCAAGTTGCTCTAACTCACGCATCGAGTCCTCGGCGCTCATAATCTGGCGGCCGGCCTCTACGCTTACGAGCAACGCCTTTTCTATAGTCTTACTTGTCTCAAAAGTCCTGGTTGCTATCTTGTGCCTCCTGACCTCTCCGGCCATATAACTCTAATTTTCGACACCTACCGGCTGAGTATTATCTCTGATCCTGGACCGGTAGGCGTTATCATGCTCAAACCCTATTTTCCGATGCCTGCAGGTTGTGCCTCCGCCTTCACGGAAAGATCAAGCCCGCGCAGGCGCTCAACTGCCTTATCTACTTCGTCGTCAGGCACCGTCAGGGCCATGCGGAAGTAGCCCTCTCCCTGTGCGCCATAGCTGGCGCCCGACGTAACGGCGATGCCGCTCCTCAGCAGGAGCATGTCGGTGAAGTTCGCCGAAGTGAAACCCTCGGGAACATGCCCCCAGACGTACAGCCCCGCCCGTGGCACGTTTGCCTTGACCCCTATTTCGTTGAGGACCGCCACTACCTTGTCGCGGCGTCTCCTGTAGATCTCGTTACGCGCAGGTATCCACGACTGGTCGCCGCTGAGAGCAGCGACCGCGAGGTCCTGCACAGCGCCATAGATACCCGAATCGATGTTCGTCTTGATACGCCCCAGCGCCTCTACGATCTGAGGATTACCCACGACCATACCTATCCTGTGCCCCGCAAGCGAATAGGTCTTGCTCAGTGAATTGAATTCAACGGCTACGTCCTTTGCCCCCGGCACCTGGAGGATAGATGGAGCAAGATAGTCATAGGTGATCTCGCTGTAGGGGTTGTCG
>JALYYZ010000201.1 GCA_030945985.1 Chloroflexota bacterium | reverse complement strand
GTATAGAGCCGGACAAGCGCTGCATTGTTTCCAGGATCGAGTCGAAGGGCACGACTGAGGTCCATCAGTGCATCGCTATTGTTGTCCAGGGCGAGGTTATAGGTGCCCACAGCCAGGGCAACCTCGGACGACTTGGGCAACCTGGCTTTGAGAGCAAGCGCTTCTTCCAGAGCCTTTTCGTAGTTGCCGGCTTTGGCGAAGTTTTCCGCTACCAGGAGCATCGCGCTCGCAGCAGCCTCTTCCTGGCCCGAGTCCAGGAGCAACACACCAAGTTTCTGTTGGAGAGCCAGGTTCTGAGGCTGGAGATCCAGCAACAAACGGCATACGTCTGCTGCGTGGTCCGGTTCGCTCCGTGCCAAATATGCGTCGAGGACGGTGCTATACTTGTCAACTGCCTCTTCTAACTTGCCCTGCTTGAGGTAGATATCGCCAAGCATCATGTGTATCGGCAGGTAGCTCGGCTCAAGTTGAATAACGGAGAAGCAGGTATCGATAGCTGCATCCCACAGGTGGTGGGAAACTGTGTATTCTGCCTCGGCAAGAAGGCGCTGCACAGTAAGGGACTGCCTCTCCATACCTTCGAGCAGCGAAGTAGGCATATTTGTATAGGTGTGATCACTGTCAGCACGATTGGCGGAGGGGATGCCTGAAGCCAGGCGAAGCGCTTCGGTAGGATCATCGATTGGCAACGCCGAAGTTAGACCGCCGCTGTCCGAGGCGACAGGGATGAGGGTCCCACTCTGGCCTGATCCGTTATCACCGTGCCCATTGCCCCTGTCTGCGGCTCGTAGATACTCGGTAATGGTGCGCAGGTTGCTGCCTGGCTGGCGCATCATCGAGGTTGCCATCTCCGAGCCTGGCTGTGCGCCGCCTTTTTCGACCGTCTGCACGCCCTCGTCTGTTGCTGTGTATGGCCCCATCAGAGCAGTCGAAGAGGAGGGAACTCCCCCTTCCACCATTATGCGAGTAGCCTCGATAGGAGAGTGACCCACATGCATTGGGTGAGGGATCAAGGGGCCGGTGTTGAAAGGCATATCTTGGTTCCCTGCCGGTAGCCCATTACCCACTATATTAGTGAGCATACCACTGCGGCCTATACCCTGGAGCTTAGAAGCTATACCCACGTTGTACAATTCATCGGCTTTCTTCTGTAGCTCGGCAAGGCGAGGATGAGCCCACTTCTTCTCTTTGAAGATGCTCACCAGGTGGCTGTAGAGGGAAGAGGCACGGCCCGAATTATTGTCGGCTAGGTGAGCCTCGGCAGCTGCCGTGTAGAGCTCGATAAGCTCGTCTGCCTCAGAGCGTGTTAGACTTTGAGGTTCGATCATCTGTAAAGCTTTTTCAAAGGCAGCGACTGCCTTCGAGTAGTTGTGCTGTGCAGAATAAGCGGCACCCAGCATATAGTTGGAAGATATCGCGAACTCTTTATCTGCGGCAGCACGCTCTAGATAAGGTATAGCGAAGTCATGGCGACCCATCTGCTGGTTGAGCAGGCCCGCGCTGTAGAACGCCGATCCACGGCGAGCGCCTGCGCGTACGGCACGGTCGTACAGTTCCATGGCCAGCCGGGAATCGCCTGCGCTCTGAGCTTCGTTCGCCTGGTCGATGAACTTCTGAACTTCCGGCGACTCCTGCTCGATACCAAGCAGCCCTGTGCCGACATGTGTACTCATGTTGGACCCGGCGCTTTGTGCCTGATGGTAGGGAGGAGGATGTATCCCGTTTCGCTCTTGCCCGCCTTGTCCGCCCTGTATCTGTCCCGTGCCGGGCATCAGACCAGTGGCATCATTGCTGGGGTTCCCCTCGTTCGGGAGAGAGTGGGTGCCGGCTACCTCGGCCAATCTGCGGCGCACGCTGTATCCCCAGCGGCGAACATCAGGATTGTCCGGCTCCAGGAGTGAGGCGGCATCTGCGTGCTGCTGTGCATCGGAAAGCGCACTCTGGTCCAGGGCAATTCTGGAGAGGGCAAGGTGCTCGGCCACCTGCGCTGCACGGTCTCCTACTTCCTGTGTAAGGGTGAGAAGGCGAAGATGAGCTGCATTGCTGTCGGGTTTTGCTCTTACAAAGTCACGCAAAGCTCGAATAGCTTCGTGGTACTGGTTATTGGCTACATAAAGATCAGCCAACCGAAAGTATGTCTCCTGGGAGCTCTCAGTCTTATGGCTCGCGAGATATATCTCGGCTAGCCTGTTAAGCGCGAAGAGATCGGAGGGGTCTTCCTGTGAGAGATGCTCGTAAGCCTCAAGCGCCTGGGGCCACTGCTTGAGCCGGAAGAAACATTGAGCCTTATTTCGCTCAGCGGTCCGGTCACCGCGAAATTCGGCAAGCGCGCGATCGTACTCTTTGATGGCGCGGTCCCAGCTATTGGCCCATGCGTAATCATGGGCTCGCTTCATTGCCGTATCATAGATAGCTTTGTTACCCGCCATATACCCTCTCGTTGATGCTATATTTTGATTGACGAGCGTTACCGGAACTTAGCTGAAAAAGGAGTGTCAAATGGCACATGTAACAATAGCTAAGACCTGGAGCCCAAAATCGATGGACACTAGGCTGAGTATATCATAGAAAAATCGGCTTCTAACCAAATATGGGAGAAAGGGCTGAGGCTGCTGGGAAGGAAGTACTGTGCGAGGACGAGCGGCTGGAGTTAAAGAAGAAAAAACAATTCACAAAGCTGCGCTTTGTGAATTGTTTTTTCTTTTGACCTCTATGCTCGTGCTTACCTTACTTTACTTTCAGGCATCGCTTCTTACCTGGCCTGCCGGCTGCGGGTGCCCGACCCCTGACCGCGTCCTCCCGCGCCAGGCCCTCTTGACCCTGAAGTGAAACGAGGGTCCATCCGGCGCATTCTGTAATCACCGCAAGTCATAAATACATGACGGCAGAGATCAGGGTCGCAGAGACGAGAACGTATTCTCGGGTCCAGGTTGTCCAGGTCCGAATTAGAAGTCACCACGGTCGGCAGCCTGTTATTATATCTGTGATTGAATATCTGGTATAGCTTTTCGGCAGCCCACGGGGTCGATTGCTCGGACCCAAGGTCGTCAATCACCAGCAAGTAAACTGAGCGTATTTGCTCGAAGCGCTCATCGTACGTGATATCGCTACTTGGCGCATATGCTGCTCGGAGGTGGTGCAGGAGGTCGGGCGCTACTGCGAAATAAACTTGCATCTGGTGGTCCTGCACAACATGGTTGGCTATAGCCGCTGCCAGGTGGCTCTTGCCGGTACCGAAGCCACCCAGCAGCACAAGCCAGCCTTCAGGGTGTGTGGCGAAGTCGGTGGCAGCGTAGTATGCCTCCGACGTACCTTGCACCTCCGGGTCAAAGTTCAGGAATACCTTGCCCTGGAAAGCGTCCAGGTTACTCAGACGATATAGATCGTCGAGGTTACGCTGCTCGGTAGCCGTGGTATGGCAAACGCAGGGATAGAGCCTACCGAAGCGAGGATCGCTGACAGGTACCTCCATGCGCAGCCAGCCGGCCCCGCCACATTGGTCGCAGACCTCTTCAGGCGTGTCTGTGGACATTGATGAGATCATCAGGCGTTCCCTGCTTTCTATGCCCTGAGCGCTCTCATCTCCGGGCGCGTTATCCTTCGGGCCTGAAGAGGAAGGCATACTTGCCTTTCGTATATTTATCGGGATCGAGAGATCGTTCAGAAAGTCCCCTATCTTGTCCACCATGTCCCTCCGCTGACCATCTTTCAAGAATGCGCTCGATATAGCGCCAGCTACGTTTGTTGTTCAGCACGGCCTCGCTGAACGCCTCTTCTATCCACTGAGGCGGGTAGCGCCCTTCAGCTTCCTGGAGCTTTTCAGCAAGTATTGGAGTGAGCAGGCCGATATTCTGCTCGTACAGACCATAGATGCTGGGCCGCTCCGCCACGGCATATAACTTTTGGCTATGCCCGTTATGTCTACTTGTATGCAACATTTCTGAAAGTCTCTCCGCCAGGGGGCTGTTCTCGATAGCTATCTGGCCGTTGCCTAGAGCTTCGATCCAGGTGCGATGGTCCTTTGTATTCAGCATGAACCATTGTCCCGTGTAACCATCGCTTATGTCGTTGGGCTCTTCGCGTACCCACATCTTAAGTAGCGTTCCACGGGCCACTGCGAGTTCCAGTCCTTCTCTCAGCGCCTCTTCCCAGGGACGCGGCCCCTTGCCCTGCGCCAGCGTAGACCGCAACGAGCCATCCAACTCAAGCTCGGCCAGGCTGACCATACGAGGCGTACCTGCTTTGTTCATCTGAGCCAGACACCTGAACAGGTACAGAGTTACCTTCATCTCCAGCATCGAGCTGATTTGAGGTAGCACGTCCTCGAAGAACCCCTCCGGCACGCGGACGGTCTTCTGCTTATCGTTTGAAAATCCAATAAATGGACGCTGCATCATATTTTAGTCTAAGCCTGAATCGTGGAACAGCAATTTAGTGCTTGCTAGGACGCTTGCTATGGCTCTTGCCTATACACTTCAAGGTCAGTAAACTTCGTCGTGCGGGCGAAGAAGCGTAGCGGTATCGTGGCAAGAGGTCCATTGCGGTGCTTGGCGATGTGTATCTCGGCTATGCCCTTCTTCTCTGTCTCCTCATCATACATCTCTTCGCGATGGATGAACATTACCATATCGGCGTCTTGCTCAATACTCCCGGATTCTCTGAGGTCGGAGAGCATCGGCACATGCTTGGTACGGCTCTCCACGGCCCTGGATAGCTGCGCGCATGCCAGCACAGGTATATTAAGCTCGCGGGCCATGACCTTGACGTTGCGACTTATTTCGGTCACTTCCTGCACGCGGTTACCATCTTTGCGCGCGCTGCCCTGCATCAACTGCAGGTAGTCGATAATCAGTAAATCAACGCCCGTCTCGGCCTCAAGCCTTCGAGCCTTTGAGCGAAGTTCGTGGATGTTGAGGCCCGCGCTATCGTCTATATAGATAGGCATCTGCGCCAGACGGCCAATAGCATCGGAGACCACATGCCAATCTTCGTCCGTGAGATAGCCCAGGCGCAGTCGCTGGCTGTCGACGCCGGTCTCCACGGCAAGGAGGCGCTGCACAAGCTGCTCACGGCTCATTTCCAGAGAAAAAACACCCACCCTCTTGCCTTTGGACGCGGCATTATGGGCTATGCCGAGCGCAAGACTGGTTTTTCCGACGCCCGGCCGGGCTGCAAGGATAATCAGGTCGCTCGGCTGGAGACCACCTGTTATCTCGTCAAGGTCGTGGAAACCCGTGGGTACACCCACTACAGCGCCGGGGTTGTTCTGTATCGACTCTATGCGGTCGTAGTACTCGTTGAGTACCTGTTCTATAGAGGTAAAACCGTTGTCGGCTGTACGCTGCGATACGGCAAAGAGGAGCGACTCGGCCTTGTCGAGCGTCTGGCTAACCTCGGCTTCTTCGGAGTAACCCAGGGCCGCGATCTCTCCACCCGCACTGATCAGGCGGCGCAACACAGAAGTGCGCTCTACTATATGAGCGTAGTACTCGATATGGACCGCTGTAGGGGTGCGGTTTACAAGGCTGATGAGATAGCTGTAGCCGCCGACGTTCTGGAGGCGACCTCCCCTCTCCAACTCGGAAGAGAGGGTAACCGGGTCGGGCGGCTCGCGGCGCGCGTACAGATCGAGCACCGCCCCGTATATCCAGCCGTGCGCCTCCCGATAGAAATCTTCGGGGTGCAGGAACGGGGCGATCTTGATTATAGCGTCGCGATCAAGTAGGAGAGACCCCAGCACCGCCTCTTCGGCGGCGACGTCGTAGGGCACGGGGCGCTCTACCATCTCCTGTTTTGCCAATGCCATAAGGTGCTACCCTCTGTGCTGGTCTCGAATACTTTATCTCTGCCCCACGTGTGAGCGCAAGATTTCATTCAAAACTAACACTGAAAACTCAAAGCCACTGAGGTCAGACCCCTAAACATTCTGCAATGCTACAGCCTCGAGTTTGTAGCGCATGCACCTGGATGGTGCGCACCCGTCCCTATGTAGTTATTTTGACCTGCCTTAAAAGATACACGTTGCGCAATGTTGAACAGCATACAAGACCTTATTCAACATTGACACATACAGCAGCTTTAGCTGGGGCTGGCTTCGGCTTCCTGCTCGGCAACGACTTCGGCTACAGGGGCTGCATTGCCGCCCGGATCGCCTACAGTCTCGTCACCTTGCGCGACAACCGGGCTATCAACGGCAGGCTGTGCCTTACCTGACGCGCCGGCCACATCTGGAGCAACCTCTACCGAGAAGGTAGCAGCGATACCATTACCCATATCGGCCGTAGCCTGATAGGTGCCGGTCCGGTGTATAGCCTCACTCAGCGTAATCCTGCGCCGGTCCACCTCGATGCCCAACTCGCGTTTCACAGCGTCCGCCACATCAGGAGAAGTAACCGAGCCGTAGAGCCTACCTTCAGAGCCGACCCTAGCCCGTATCGTGACCGACTTGCCATCGAGAGCCGACGCCAGGCGCTGAGTCTCCTCGCGCACTTTGTTTGCCCTACGAGCTATCGTCTCGGCCTGAGCTTCTGCCTGCTTGAGCGAGCCATGGGTCGCGGGCATAGCCATCTTCTTAGGGATGAGGAAGTTGCGCGCGTAGCCATCGGCCACTTCTTTGATCGTACCCGCCTCACCCAGGTTGGGCACTGCTTGTGTCAAAATAACTTTCATTCGGGGGATGCTCCCTCCCATCTTTGGAGTCAAGGAAGCTAAATCCTTGCCTTGCATTATACCACAAGGCTAACCGGCGGACGGATATGCACCCGCCTTCCACACGTTGTACACTCTGGTGTGCATTCTTAAGAGGCTGCAACCAGAAAAATAGCAGTAGGCTCGCAATGGGGCACGAGATCGCCAGCCGTTACCTAAGGATCCCTCTGCAGCTTACCGGCTATCGCGGCTTCGATGCGGCTCTCGGTAGGCATTGCTGCCTGGGACATCATCTTAGCCATCCAATTATGTACCTCCGGCCTCTGGGGCTGCCAGAACTTGGAGATCAACGCTTCGCGCCACGCCTTTGTGTTGTCGCCAAGCGCAGCATAACCTTCTGCGGTACGCAAGTAGTCGTCACCTACAGGAAAATAAGTGCCCGCCGCACGATAGGCGGCGACCGCACCGTCTACCGAGGCATCGCCACGCGATTGCACGAGGCTACCCACCAGCGTCTTTACCGGCTGCGCATCAGGCTGCAACTTATGCAGCAGCGTGAGAATTGGAGAGATGCTCAGAGCAACAGCTCGTGGGCGCGGGTCATGTAGCACGATAACCCTCTCGAAGCTGGCCACAGGCTTTGCTGCACCGACGTTCGCCCCCAGCGCTGAAAGCATGTTGCGGTTCTCGAAGCTCACCACATAATAGATATCACCGTGCGGTACCTGTGAGAAGAGACGAGGGTCACGAGCGTCGTATGAAGGGGAAGGAGGCTTGCTATGCCAGTAAAAATTTGTAATGGTATTTCCCAGGGCAGGGTCGTCCAGAAAGATTACCAAATCGTCCCGTCTGGTGTGAGCCTCAAGATAGGCCGCAGCGCCACGAAAGTCCGGCCGGTATGCCACCGTTGCGTGACCGTCTACACTGAAGTAGTTGTAGACCCCCGCCCCAAAAACCAACAGAACGAGCGTAAACGGTACCGAATTCAATACAAGCAGGCTTTTCCTTCGTGAGGCCGATGCCTTTAACTTGCCGGATGAAAAAGGCAGAAGGAGTCCGTTAGCCATTAACAGAAAATAGAAGGGCATTGCAAAGAGTGCATAGCGTTGAAAGACCACGTTGGTAGTACTCAGCAGTGCCAATATCAGAGGGGGAACAACCACAAAGAGCGCGCACAAAAAGGCGCCCCGCAACGCGTGTCTCTGTATCGCCGAATAGAATCCCACAATGGCGGTCAGCAGCATCAAGATCTGCACGGGCCGTTCCAGGCTGTCACCAATGCCGAAGCGCGTCAGCCAGGTGCTTATCTCTACTATGGAACTTACAAGCGCGCCCGGTGACAAACCATGCAGATCAGGCGACGGGTGGGGAGTATGCAACATGTCGAGACCTGTGAGAAGCGCGCCGGCGGCCACTGTTATCATCGCTAACGAACCATATAATGCAGCCCGCCGGGATGCTTTCCGGCGCGACCAGAGCCTGAACAGGACCCACGCGAGGTATGGCAGGAGGGCCGGCAGCGCAAGGCTCAAAGCTACATAGGCGTTGAGGAGATTGGCTACGGTTGCCAACGTGAAAGCAACCCACCACTTCCCCTGCCCTGTACGCTCAGCCAACAGCAAACAATAGACTGAGAGCGCAGTGAAAAAGGTGAGCATAGCATAGAGACGGAGTTCCTGCGAGTGATTCAGATGGACAACCGACAGCGCAACCAGAGATGCAGCGAGCATACCTTGTACACGTCCAAAGATCTCGCGACCAATGCCATAGACAAGGAGCGGGGTCATGCCGCCCGCCAGGGCAGAGGGGAGGCGCACCAGCAGCGTGGTGGTCGCAGGGTCCACGGGTTGCATAGTCAGCCATAGCAGCAGGTAATGAAAAGGCGTCTGGTTCCCGAGGTAGCCGAAACGGTTGTTGAAGATTGCCGGTATGCCAAGAGTAGCCCCATCGAGTGAGCTTATCTCGTCGCCCCAGAAGCCATGGCAGTCAAGACAATAGAGCCTCAGACCGAAGCTGGCTGCAAAGAGCGCCAGGAGTGGAAGCGCAGCGGTGAGCAAAGCCAACCATGTGATCGGGCTCGGACGCCACCGGGCGCTTCCGTCCGGCGGGGCTTTGATCAAGCGTCTGCCCTGGTCCGTGACCATCCCTGCACCCAATTTAGTGCGCCACCTGTAGAGCATCAGCGATGCCGGCCTCGATACGGCTTTGATCTTCCATACCTTTCGTTACCAGCATAGAGGCGAGCCATCTATGGATGCGCGGGTCATTGGGTTGCATGTTCTCCGAGACTAATGCTTCTCGCCACGCTTTGGGAATATCACCGCGCTCCGCGAAATCCTCGGAAGTTTGGAGATATTCGTTACCAATGATGAAGAGTGTGCCGGCCTCATCATAAGCGCGTGCGGCGCCCGTGCTATCTCCGCGCGCACGATAAGCGCAGGCATGCAGGATCCTGGCGGCCCTGTCTACATATTCGTCAAGGGAGGCTTCTTTCCTAAGCATAGCTGAAAGCTTGTCAAAGCTGTCTGCCACATCTATGTTCGGCCCACTCTCCTTGAGAATGAGCGCGCCATCCAACTGAGCAGCCTCAGACCAACCTGGCCCCAGCGCCAGGCGTGGCGAAGAAGTATAGAGGTAGCTGACGACCCAGTAAATAGACCCGCCTACCCCGTGCGAGTAAAGACCAGGGTCGAGGATGTTGTAGGTAGGTATCGGAGGTTTGGCATGCCAGTAGAAGGTACTGTCGATGTCGCCGAACAGCACGAAAGCCGCAGTGTCTTGGGGGTTTGCATGGGCCGATATGTAGCTGGAAACACCACGGTAGTCGGGCCTGGAGATTGTAGCGGCAGGGCTGCTGAAGTTATAAACAGAAGGCACACCTGCACAAGATAAGAGAAAAGTGGCGCTGCCGAGAGCCAATGAGGTGCCCCGCACTAATCGCCTGACAGAAGCCTCTGCGCCGGCGCGACCTACCACTTCGCCCAGAGAAACAATCCCATTCACGATCAGTAGCAAATAAAACGGCATCGAAGCGAAGGCATATTTCTGAAATACCGTATTGGACGTACTAAGCACATGCAATACATAGGCCGGTACAACCAGGAATAGCATGCACAATGCAGCACCACTCCGCGCGGGTCCACCACGCCGGAGGCCAAAGTAGAAACCAATCGGAGCAAAGAGGAAGAGGAAAAATGCGAGCCTGTGTTCCGTCAAGCCGCCGATGCCTAGCTGTGTAAACCAGGTGGCAAACTCCGGCACTACGTTAGCGGCCCCATCCAGCAGACCCCAACTGATCCTGGGAGGGGTGCGCGGCACCAGGGACATATCAGCCAGCATCGCTAATGATACAGCAGCAATAGACGCGAAAGACAGGGTTGCGTAAAGGAAAGCGCGACTGCCTTTGCGCGCTCGCCAGAGACGGTAAAACAACCAGAGCAGGTAAGGTGCCAATGCGGGAAGAAACGTGGTTAGCACGGTGTAGGAATTAAGTACATTTACTATACTTGTCACCGCGAAAGCAGCCCACCAGCCTCTCAAGCCGGTACGCTGCGCCATCAGTAAGCAGTACACAGAGAGGGTTGAGAGGAAAATCATCAACTCGTAAGGCCGGGCATCTTGCGCATAGACGATGTGGATCGACGATACGGCCATAAGCAGAGCAGCAAAGAGCCCTTGTATACGCCCAAAAAGCTCGCGGCCTACGCCATATACAAGGAGAGGTGTGAGCGTGCCCGCTAGTAAGGAGGGTAAGCGCACAAGCCAGGTCGACAGCACAGGGTCAAAAGGCTGGATGGTGAGCCACACCAGCCCATAGTGCAGAGGCGTCTGCACATGCATCCAGCCAAAGCGGTCGGTCAGAAGAGCCGCAACTCCACGTTGTGCCGTCTCGATCGAGGCGATCTCGTCATACCACAGGCCATGACTGTCCATGCCGATGAGGCGAAGAACTAACGCCAGCAGAGTGATGCCCACCAGTGCCACAGTTACAGGATGCTTGCGTAAAGAGAAAATCATGTCGATGCCGCTTTGAAAGTAGATCTCCTTATGTTGATAACCACATGGGCAAGAATAACGATCGTCATAAGCTTAGTGATCTGTGGCTACCACGGATGAGGTGACGAGCAAGGTAGACGTAATGATTGTCGAGGGAACTGGAGACGACCACCGAGGGCCTTACGAGTTACCCAACCAGCAGCGTCACACAAAGAGTAATAGTTACGGAGAAAGTCAGGGTGCCATGTGAGCGGTAACTGTCTGAACAGGCATAGTGCCTGCTGTTTCAACTGGCTGCTCCTCACCTGGGACCTTCATTCCCCAGCCGGGCGCTTGCAGTTTAGTATCAGCTTGCATATTCCCTAAGACTAGAGTATTGCCGCATAGAAGTACCCCTTTGCAATAAAAGCAGACGGCTCAACGCCACGTCGGGATACCAGGCTTATGTAATCACTGTGTGGTACCCGTAACTCCTCTCAAGCGTAACATAGAGTGCCTGGCTACGGAATAGCCTCTGAGGGCCATTAGTGGTAGGACTTAGGTACGGGTAAATTTGGCAGCTTAGCTTAATCTACAGCACTGGAAGACCGAATTTGCCTACGAGTCATTCACTGCCGAGATCGTAGGTGAACAGATCAGCCAAGGACAGTGGATACGGAAAGAAACGGAGGACACCTTTGCCTCCAAGGTCGATCTGGAGCACTACCTACGGCGCAATATCGCTGAAGTATTGCTTTACCAGGTCGCGATAGCCCTGGGGAATATAGGTGGTATCCAGCGCCTTGCCTGCCTGCTCCTGATACCGGCCATAGACCTGCTCATAGGGTACCTGCGAAGGGGCAGTGCTGTTTGCGTCGATAGAGGCATTCGTGCTGCTCTGCTGGCCGGCGCTGTTGGTCTGCCCTTGTACGGTAACAGGTGTAAGCCCCGTCTTTACCCCCGCAGAAGGGGCATATACCGGCTCGCTGTGCCCCTTACCCCAGCCTCCCGCCGGCTGGGAAGAGACAGCGCTGCTTTGCCCACCCTGTGCGGATTGGCTGCCCCCACCAAGCGAGGCACTCTGCCCTTGACCGGGATTGCCTGAGCCGGCGGTGGCGCCTTGCCCGGACTGCCCACTTTGCCCTTGCCCGCTTTTGCCGGACTGCTGCGTGCCGGTCGATATGCCTGTACTGCCGGAGGCGCCCTGCGCCTGCTTGGTCGCCTGCGCTGCGTTCGTCACCGAGGAAGCAGAGGGTGCAACCGTACCCGCACCCTGGGCGACGACAGGCGAGGCGAGCGCCACAGGTGTGCCTGCCTGCGCCGGGACGCCTGCTTGAGATGTGCCACCCGCAGGTGCTGCCGTAGCAGGGACCGAAGAAGCTGCCTGGGCACTAGCCGGTGATGGATTGGAGCCGGCTGGAGACACAGAGGCTAAGCCTCCAGCCGCCTGGCTGCCGGGCGTAGATACGAGACCCTGCGCCACTGCGGTGGACCGGCTACTACGTGTGAGAGCCCCCATCTGGGCTATATTCCCCTTGCTCTGCTCTACCTGGGCAAGGGCGCGGCCAAGCTGCTTTTGCTCTGCCACAGCATCCTGCCTGGCGCCAATGGAGTCGCCCAGCTCTTTGAGGCTCTTGCCGGCAGATGAAGGGTCGTTGCTCTTCAGAGCTTCAGAGGCGTCCCCCAACCGGCGAGCAAGCTCAGGATCGAGACCCGCCACACTCTGTTGCAGGCTCTTTAGCTGCTGAGC
>JALYYZ010000184.1 GCA_030945985.1 Chloroflexota bacterium | reverse complement strand
GGCACTCCACCCGCATAGCAGCCGATGACAGGTACGCCGTTGAGCCATGCCTCCAGGTAGACGATGCCGAAGGAGTCTGTACGCGAGGGCATGCAGAAGATCTGGCCTGCCGCTTGCAGGTCGCGCTTGTCCGCGTCTGAGATGAAGCCAAGCCAGCGGCACTTCTCACGTATTTCTTCGGGAAGATCATCGTAATAGCGCTTGAAGCTGTCGAGCATGGTGGAGCCTGCCATAATGAGGGTAGCGTCGGTGCCGCGCTCCCATACACGCTGTATCGCCTCTATTGTGTGGGTGGTACCTTTATCGTAGGCAGCGGCGCCGATGTAGTAGACAATTGGGCCTTGCACATCGTACTTTTGCCGGAAGCGCGGCCCGTTACCGCCTACGACCTGGTATGGGTTGACCCCCACGCCCACCCGCTCCATCTTACGCAAAGAAATGCCCATCTCCTGGAGGAAATCGCGCTCAAGGCGGGTCTGCACAATGACGCGCGTGGCGCGCTGCTCCAGGTCGATCTGGTGGGGCATGCTGTAATAACGGCTGATGCTGCGGTCACCCGGTTCACCCAGGTGTGTAAATGGGGTGAGGATGTGTGGTATGCCGGCGCGCTCGGCATAATCAGCAGCATCGGCTATTAGCGACTCGAAGGGGATGTTAGTGGTGTGTACAAGGTCGAAAGTGCCGTGCGGGAGGGCGCGGAAAGCGCGACGCAAGGAAGGCACCCAGGGAGACATGCGGGACATTCTGTAGAGGAGCGGAATAGCGCGAGGGGAGAGGTCGCTCAATTCGGCCATACCCCGGCGCCATGCTCGATAGTATATAGAAGGCAGAGGGAGGTGGCGGACCGGGAAGCGCCGAATAACAACGCCATTATGGGTTTCACGGGGAGAGGCGACGCGGCGCGCGCGTCTGGACCAGAAGTAGTCAAGGTCCCAGGCATCGGTAGTCCAAACCTCAACCCTGTTGCCGGCGCGCGCGAGACGCTCAGAAAGCTCCTGGAAGTATAGTTCAGAGCCACCCACGTATGGGTGGTACCGTTGTATCAGGTGGAGTATGCGCATCTTTCGTTTTGAGCGTGGGGCTGTGGACAACGCCCATAGCCCCAATATCTCTTCACGTTGCCTTATAGATAATAAGAGAGGACCAAACAACTGAAAACCTTACGGTTTTCAGTTGTTTGGTCTTGAGCAGAATATTTCTTTGCCGAGGGTACCTCATGAAGCGCCATGCTGAGATCTCGTTACGGTGCAGTGTCGGTCCAGATACCAGTGTAGCCAAGTGACTTGAAGATACCCGCCCGAACATCTTTTAGCGGCTTGTTCTGCGCAAGACCGTCCAGGGTCAGGCGAGCGGCGCCCTGGCAAAGGTCGCAAGTAGTACTGTGATCGGTGAAAGTTATCTTGCCGTCAGCGCTCTTAGATGATATATAGCAGTCGGCAAGGCTCTTGTGCGCCGTTGTATAAATGGCGCAGCCGCAGTAACATGGAACATGCGAGTAGTCGGCATAATGGTCGACGGCGCCTTGGTACAACGCCATAGCCTTGTCGTGCTCAGCGCCTTTGAGCTTATTCAGGAAGCTCGGCATCTGGCCTGCGGGTAGCGTCTCGGAGACCTCTTTGGGATCGGGTACCGGAGCGCCGAGCCCAGGTGGCTTGCCTTCGGGCACGCCCTGATATGGAGCCCGAGCGGCTGGGGCTGTTGTGGGCTGCGCGCCACTACCGGAGTTGCCACCACTGTCGCAGGCGACTATGCCTGCTACGAGGGCAGGGGTGAGTAGCATGACTA
Source organism: Chloroflexota bacterium (assembly GCA_030945985.1). Classification (GTDB taxonomy): domain Bacteria; phylum Chloroflexota; class Chloroflexia; order QHBQ01; family JADMIH01; genus JADMIH01. The sequence goes on along the minus strand of JALYYZ010000184.1, from coordinate 3,084 downwards.
ATACTCTGGTCCGAGCGCGAGAGGCGAGGCTGTCACCACGTGTCTTAGGTTTGCTGTTCAAGCCGTTGCTCCATTTTTGTTGGTCGCGAAAGCCATGCAATCGCCTGGGATAGTAACGTCAGCTAATTGTCGCATATTAGGTGAAGGAAAACAAACAAATCAGAACCCTGCGGGGTTTTGATTTGTTTTGGAAAGAAATGCTCTTTTCCCAAGAGGTCCATGAAGCTGAATTAGGCATGCGCCAAATTTTAGAAAAGAGGCTAGCTGATGAACTGGGCCAGCAGTACGCCTGCGTACGCGGCGAGGAGCGAACCAAAGAGGCTGGCACCTGCGTTTATGAGCGCCGCTATGAGGTCGCCGCGTTGCAGGAGGGCTAGCGTGTCATAGCTGAACGTAGAGAAAGTCGTATAAGCTCCCAGAAAGCCGGTACCCAGGAGGAGCCGGTAAGCAGGATCGGCCACCAGTCGGTTGGCAAGGAGGGTTAGCATGAATCCCAGGAGGAAGCTGCCTGTGACGTTTATAAAGAGAGTAGCGTAAGGGAATGCGAGGCCCAAGCGGTCGGCAAAAAGTCCGCCTATCCAGTACCGTAAATTAGCGCCCAGGACCGCTCCGGTGCCTATAAGAAGAAAATCACGCATGATATAGACCCTGGAGGTTGTGTTGGAGCGAAACTGGGGCCCCTGGTTCTTGTTCTGGATTTTGTTGCGAGTTTTGTGTAGTCATCATACAAGCTTATAATAGAGCTTCGGAACACAGGGTGAACCGGGCCGGCAAGAACGCTGTTCTTTATCGTATCTGAGCATAATCTTTCAGGAGTGTTATACATAATATGTTTGCAACGCAGAGCAACGAGTCCGGGCCGGCAGGTGCTGCGCCGGGTCAAGCTGGACAAGAGGTGGCACACATAGCCGAGATCGCACGCAAGGTCCAGGCCAGCGTAGCACGAGTGATAGTCGGTAAAGGCGCCGAGATCGAGATGATGCTTGCGGCTATGCTCTGCGAGGGGCACGTGCTGCTGGAGGATGTGCCGGGGATAGGCAAGACCACTATGGCAAAGGCGCTGGCAAGGTCGGTGGGATGCTCGTTCCACAGAATACAGTTTACCCCCGATCTGCTGCCGAGCGACATAACAGGCACATCTATTTTCAACCAGGGTACAGCGCAGTTCGAGATGCGCAGAGGCCCTGTCTTCAGCCAGATCGTGCTGGCCGATGAGATAAACAGGTCGGGGCCGCGAACCCAGTCGGCGCTGTTGGAGGCGATGGAAGAGCGGCAGGTGACTATTGACGTCGAGACGGTGCCGCTCCCCAGGCCTTTCATGGTACTCGCTACCCAGAACCCGGTAGAACTCGAGGGTACTTTCCCTCTTCCCGAGGCGCAGTTGGATAGGTTTCTTGTCAAGCTGAGCCTGGGCTACCCTAATGAGGAAGAAGAGCGCACGATACTGCGGCGCTTCAAGGAAGAAAGCCCCCTGGCTGAACTGGAGCCTGCGGCGTCCGCTGAGGAGATCATGCAAGCACAACGAGCGGTGCGGCGTATCTTCGTGAGCCCTGCGGTGGAGGGGTATATACTGGCTATAGTAGGCGCCACTCGCAAGCATGAGAGTATCGAGCTGGGAGCATCGCCAAGAGCCACACTTGGCCTCTGCAGGGCGGCACAAGCAGTGGCAGGCTTGCAGGGACGTGGGTTCGTGCTACCGGACGACGTCAAGCGAATGGCCGCGCCGGTGCTGGCTCACAGGATTATGCTCAGTACCAGGACCAGGCTGCGAGGAAGAGACAACGCAACGATTTTGAGGGAAATAGTAGACCGAATAGAGGTACCCGTGGAGAGAAGCTAATACCCGGCGACAAGGTGGTGCCAACTACTTTTAGATAGGTGCGTATCTATTGCAGAGCATGCCTGCTACAGATCGACGGCGGGTCCAAAATAGCGAGTGGTAGCATATACCCTGCAGGTCTCGCAGGTGAATATATAACGCGGAGTATCCATGCGAGCTCAATACAACCAGGGCGAGGAGACGAATGTCGAGCGTTTCGTTGGGTAGCGAGAAGGGATCTACCGCGAGCCAGGTTTCGTGGGGGTGGGTATTAGGGGCAGGCGGAATGGCTGCCCTGGGCGCATTGCTGGGAAACAAGCCCCTTTTTGCCCTGGGACTGCTCATGGGTGCCGCGCTGCTGGTCGCCTGGCTTTGGGCGCGCTTCTGCATGGAGAACCTGCTGGTTACTAGAGAGCTGAGCCAGACCCGAGCTTTTTGGGGCGAAGAAATAGAGATGCAACACGTCTTCTCAAACGCCAAGCTGCTGCCGCTGACATGGCTACTGATGGAGGACGAATACGCGGAGGCGCTAGATATAGAATCGGCTGCAGTTGAGAAGACTGCGAAGCCACGGGTGAAGGTCATACGCGCCAATCTTTCTCTCGGCATGTACGAGAAAGTCACACGACGCTACAGAGTAGTCTGCCGGGCGAGAGGCGAACATGAGTTTGGCGTAATGCAACTGGAGTCGGGCGACGTCTTTGGGTTGTTCAGGAGGTCGGAAGAGAGGCAGCTTGCACAGACGCTGATCGTCTATCCCAGGTATGTGCCGGTAGAGAGGTTAGGGATAATGGCAAAGCAGCCCTTCGGCGACTTCAAGGCTGCCCAGGAACTGGCTACGGACCCACTGAGGCTACGCGGAGTGCGCGAATATGCCTACGGCGACAATCCGAGGCATGTGCATTGGAAGGCCTCGGCGCGGCGTGGAACATTGCAGACGAGGGTGTTCGAGCCTGCGGCCACTCCGCAGCTTTATATTTTCTGCAATCAGGACACTTTCGCCAATATCAGAGAGGGCCTGGACATCCCCACCCTGGAACTTACAATAACAACTGCTGCTTCGCTCGCCAATTATGGACTCGAGCAAGGATACATGGTAGGCCTGCATGTGAACGCCTTTGCGCCGGGATCGGACAGAGAAGTGGGCATCACCCCCAGCCGTCACCCGGGGCAGTTTACGCGCATATTAGAGAGCCTGGCGCGGATCAAAGGCTGGTCGGGGCTGCCAATGGAGGAGCTACTCCGGTCGCAACGTCGAGCGCTGC
>JALYYZ010000171.1 GCA_030945985.1 Chloroflexota bacterium | reverse complement strand
TATGCAGCTATTTCAGATGACCATGGCCAGACGTGGCACAATGTGCAGCGCATAGGGACGGAATTCGGCATCAAGAACGCCGTCTTCCCGGCAGTGGTGGCGGGAGACAATAACCGCGCTTCTTTCGCTTTCCTGGGTACACCCACAGGCGGCGACTACCAGGCAACGGGTGTTTTCCCTGGCATCTGGCACCTCTACATCGCCAGTACCTTTGATGGCGGCGCTACATGGACGACCGTAGACGCTACGCCCAATGATCCTGTGCAGCGCGGCTCTATCTGTACCGGCGGCACCACCTGCGGGTCGGACCGCAACCTTCTGGACTTCATGGACGCGACGGTTGACCGTGAAGGGCGCGTGCTCATCGGATACGCCGACGGCTGTACGGGACCTTGTGTGGCAGGTCCGCCCAACTCCTTCAGTGCCCTTGGCACTATTGCTCGCCAGTCGGGGGGCAAGCGCCTCTTTGCGGCGTACGACCCTTCTGAGCCGGGGCTACCAGGTGCGCCGGCCATTACCGCTACCCTGAGCCTCGGAGCAGTTTATCTTAACTGGCAAACGCCCGACAACAACGGCTCGCCCATCACAGGTTACAATGTTTTCCGAGGCATAGCGCCCGGCGCGGAGACCTTCCTGGCGCATGTTACCAACACCAGCTATGTGGACCGCACAGCCAACACTCCGGGCGTGACTTACTATTACACCGTGAAGGCAATAAATGGAGTAGGCGAAGGCCCAAGCTGCCGCGAGGTTACTGCCGTGCCTGCGCTGGATCCATGTATTGCTCCGGGTCTAACTGTTCTTACCGACGCGGAAGGTGATGAGCTTGACCTGGTGACCAGCCATGACATACGCGCTGTGGCGCTGGCCGAGCCCTACTTCCCCGACAACTCCAACAAAGTACAATTCACCCTGAAGATGACTGATCTAAATGCCCTTAGCCCGGACACCTTCTGGCGTATCTACTTCACGGCACCTATGACTACGACTAACTACTTTGTAGATATGCGGACCGATGGCTCAGGCGCTGTAAGCTACCACTATGGCCTCGGCTCAGCTACGCTGGGCAATGCCGACGCAGGCAGCTTCAACATCGACGGCACTATAGTTATTACCACCAGCAACGACAAAATAGGCGGCCCCGTAGCAGGTCAGATCCTCTCCGCTATATACAGTCGCGTTATCGTTGGTGCGGTGGTACCGGACAACGCTAACTACCCGAACCCCTCGGCAGGCATCTCCTATACTCTCGTCGGCAGCGCGTCGTGCAGGCCGAATACCGCTCCTATTGCCCAGCTCAACGCCCAGCCTCTTAGTGGTACTCACCCCCTGAACGTCCGCTTTGACGGCTCCGGCTCCACTGATCCTGATGTGGGAGACACAATAGCACTCTATACTTTCGACTTCGGCGATGGCACCTCGCCTGTCACGCAGGCGAGTCCTATAATTACCCACACTTACGGCATCGAGGGCGAGTACAGAGCCTCGCTGACGGTGACCGACTCGCGCGGCAAGATAAGCTCGAACAGCTCGCAGGCTATCATCAGTGTTGGAACGGCCTGTGCTGCCGGCTTCCCCGATGTGCAATCCACTGATCCATTCTATGCCAATATACGCTGCTTGGTATGCCGGGGCATAGTGTCAGGCTATTCTGACGGCCTCTTCCATGCCGATCGCAACGTCACGCGCGGCCAGCTCTCGAAGATAGTTTCCAACTCTGTCGGGTATAACGACGTACTCACCACCCAAACTTACGAGGATGTACCCTCCACAGGCACCTTCTACATCTACATTGAGCGGTTGACCGCACATGGCGTGATGAGCGGATACCCTTGTGGCGGACTCGGGGAGCCATGTGTCACGCCAGGGAATAGGCCATACTTCCGCCCCAACAGTAACGCGTCTCGCGGCCAGATCGCCAAGATAGTGAGCAACGGCGCAGGCATCGGCGGCGTAGTAACAGGCCAGACTTATGAGGATGTTACACCCACTAATCCATTCTACCTTTTCGTGGAGCGGCTGACCACGCGCGGCGTGATGGGCGGTTACGGTTGTGGCAGCGCGGGTGAGCCTTGTGTGCCGCCAGGCAACAGGCCCTACTTCCGGCCTGGTGCCCTGGCAACCCGTGGACAAACAACAAAGATAGTTTCAAACACCTTTTTCCCCGGTTGCAACCCTCCGGTGAGATAGAAAAAGAAACCTTTTCTTCAGAGGACCAAACAGAAGCCAGGAGGCTTCTGTTTGGTCCTATTTCTCTTCTTGTGTAAAAATAGGGCCTAATCTTGAATATATATCAGCTGATTTATACCTTGACTCGTTCCTCCCACCGGGCTACAATAGCAGCTATCATACGCTACGAGGTTCCGCGTTGCTAGTCCAGTCAGATAAAGACGTTTTGCGTGCGTCTCCGCCACCGCTTAAGAAAGTAGTAGTCGTCTTCAAGACGCACTTCGACCTGGGCTTCACGGGGCTCCCTGATGAGGTTATGTCATTTTACACCGGGCCGATGTTCTCGGCTGTTCAGTTGACGATGCGCCAGACGGCAGATGAGCCGGAAAACCTCCGATACAACTGGACGCTGCCGGCATGGGCTCTTGACACCTTTCTGCACAGCCCTAATGTACCCCCCAGAAGGCGCGCAGCAGCCCGCAAGCTGGTCGAAGAGGGGCGACTAAACTGGCACGCCTGGCCTTTCACCACCCATACTGCTTTCTGTGGCCTCGAAGATCTCGTGCGCGGCTTGCATATATCGCGTTCCCTCTCGGAGGAGTTCGGTAGAGCGCCTACCGGAGCGAAGCAGACGGACGTGCCGGGGCATACCTGGGTGCTGCCGTCTCTCCTCGTCCGGGCTGGTGTGAAGTTCCTCCACCTCGGGTGTAATGCCGGCAGCCATCCTCCTCATGTGCCGCCTCTCTTCTGGTGGGAAGGGCCTGATGGGTTGCGGCTGCTTACCTACTACTCGGCCGGGGGCTACGGCACGCCTCTGCTGCCCCCTGAAGGTTGGGCGCTGGACACATGGCTGTCGGTGCAGCAAACAGAGGACAACATTGGCCCCCAGTCCCCAGAGGAGTTGGCAGAGATACGCCATGCTATCGAGAGCGGCGCGCCCGGCGCAGAGATACTGTTTGGTGAGCTTGGAGACTTTGCCGAGTCGCTGATGCGCAACCCCGAACAACTGGCTCTTCTTCCCGTTGTTGCCTATGACATGGCGGACACATGGATACATGGCGTGGGAACGATGCCTCGCGAGGTATCACGCGTCCGTGGTGTGCGGCGCAAGCTGCTAGCCGCCGAGTTGTTGGCAGCCAAACACGCCTGGCCCTTGCAAGCTCCGGGCGCGGACCTCGCAAAGAACAGACGGGACCTTGCAAGGCAGGTGGCACCACATATAGATGCGGCTTATAGAGAGTTGCTCCTCTTCGGCGAGCACACCTGGGGCCTGGATGTGAAGTCCACAATCAAGCGCGGCTTCGGCCCCGCCTTCCTGGCTGCGCGGCAAACTGAGCCCTATCGGCGCTTAGAAGCCTCGTGGACGGCCAAAGGGGCCTATGTGAGCCGCGCCGAGGACGCCCTGGAGCGTGCCATGGACATGGTTCGGGAGGCGGACGCCAATGCCCCGGACGCGATGTCAACTCCACGATCTATAGAGGCGACATCCTCCTCTCGGAACGGCAGGCAGCCCAACGTGCTGGAGAACATGCACTTGCGCGTGGAAGTAGACCCCGTTAGAGGAGGTATCGCTTCGCTCTTTGATAAGCATACAGCGCGTGAGTGGGTAGACGGCACATCGGACCAGCCATTCGGCGGCTACCGCTACGACCTTTACTCGGCCGGCGATATAGCCGAGTTCATGCGAGCTTATGGCCTCTTCTTCCAGGATTGGTTCGTGCAGGACTTCGGCAAAGCGGGCTATCCTGAGAAAAGCGTCCACCACACCGCCTATGCCTGCGATTTTCGGCTCAGCAAAGAGACCATTGAGGTCGGCTCTCGGCGCGCGAGCGTCTTGCGATTGGAGGGGGGGAGGATTGATAACCCAGCTTTGCCATGTCAGGGAATAAGCATCGAGCTGAAGC
>JALYYZ010000169.1 GCA_030945985.1 Chloroflexota bacterium | reverse complement strand
CTATAGCCATCTCAGTGAGCCCAGCCAGCGGCTCCTTGCAAATCTCACTGAAGACTGCATCGGCCGACTCCCCGGAACGAGCCAGCAACGCCACCTCATCGGCGGATTTCGTTTGTCGCAGGCTCGTGAGCGCGAGCGAGCCTGACGTGAAGGTCGCACGCGGCAACTGAAGCTGTAAACTTAAGAGGAAAGTGGACCACAACCTGTCACTCACTCCTATAGTAAAGTGTGCTCCGCCTGGATTCTGCACATGGCTACCGGCAATAATAGAAGCAACCTGCCTCGCGGGATTAGCACTCTCGCCCCAGGTTACGACCTGGATTTCAGGGGCAAGAGACGGCAAGCCCGCTGCCTCAAAGTTGGGCAGCACCAACGAAGCCGGCCCTTCCTGCGGTACGACCAACATGGACAGGCGCTCACTGGGACGGAGGCGGGCCCCCGTCAGGTAAAATAGATCAGCGGACGGGCCCACCAGCAGGTAGTCGAGCGCATGAGCCTTTAGTTGCGTACGAGCCCTCTGCAGATGTGTAATATATATTTTCAGATTGGTACTTTCCATCTAAACTTTTGCCCCCGACTCAACTTTGGCTCCAGTCTCGCTCTCTCCCTTGGGATAGGCCACAACCAGTTCACTATCCTCACGGCGGGTCTCCTCCGAGGCAAGGGTCTGCTCCGCAAGTTTCTCCTCACTTTCGCGGGCAGCCTTGATATCCGTGATAATCACTTGGAGAGCGCCCGCCAACGGCACAGCCAACAGTGCGCCCGCAAGACCCGCCAACGTGCCGCCCAGCAGAATACTGATAATCACGGTAAGAGGGCTGATGCCAACAGAATTTCGCATTATGCGTGGCACCAGCACGTTACCTTCGACAGTTTGCAGCAAGACGGCGAAAGCCATGACCATCAAAGCCTTACCAATACCACCGTCCCCCTCTTGGGTGAGCGCCACCACCACAGCAGGCGCTGTGCCTATGTAGGGGCCAACGAGTGGTATGGCTTCAGCTATGGCGATGAAAAGGGCGAGCACCGGCCAATAGTGAACGCCGATAAAAAAATAGCCCACTGCACTGATCAAGCCCACGAGGGCCATGAGGGTCAGCTGGCCGCGTACCCAGCCGCCCACCTTCACTTCGATATCGTCCCATACACGTCTGATGCGGTTCGCCCTACGTGCCGGGAACCATGTCATAACAGCCCGCTTGATAAGGATACGCTCGGTGAGCCAGTAAAAAGCTACTACAAAAATGGTAATTACCCCGAAGAACGCCTCCGCTACGGGGAGAATAGTCTGCGTAACGGTATCTACAGTGGCAGGTGTAGATGGAGGTTTCTGGAAGCCTGTTACGAAGTTGTCGGCAACTTTCAATATGGTATTGATCTGACCTTGCAGGAATGGGCTCTGTATACTCTTGACGTCACTCTGCATCTTCCCTACGGTCGTATGTATCGAGGTGCCGAGATCGCCTAATTGAGAAACAAAAGTTGTGCCGATTACATAGAGGATCAGGCCAAGAATCAAGAAAAGCGCCGTGTACACAACCAGAATGCCTGCGCTCCTGTTGAATGGTCCATGCCTTAGCCGGTTGACCAAGGGCTCGATGGCTGTTGCGATCAGCAGCGACATAAGGAAAAGCAGCAACAACGGAAGCGCCTTGTAAGTAAGGTAGGCAAGTAGAAGAACGCCAAGCACCCCCAACGTAGCGCCTACAACGCCAGGTATTTTCAGCCTGTTGACTTCTACAGCAACATGCAAATCTTTCGGTTGCTGTTCATCGTGTTCAGCCTGGGCTTGAACTTGGTCCGCTGTAGCCTGCATTTCAGTGCTCCCAGTATAGATACGCAATTTAGTTTAGAACGATATCTTGTTGCGCCCCGCACGTTTAGCTCTGTAGAGTGCCGCATCGGCACGGGCAATCAACATCTCAGGGTTACGGCCATCCTCAGGAAAGGAGGCGAGGCCTACCGAGATGCTCGGCACAGGTACCATCAAAGGCAGCGCCCCAGAGCCCAGAGAGTCTGTTGTTATTGTCAGCGCCTTCGCATCCTCGGCAGTTCGACCGGCGCTTGTGCCAGGCTCGGCCTCTGGTGAGGAGGCGGCCAAATCGGAAACCATCACTGTAAGGTTGTGCAGCGCCGCCATGACGCGCTCAGCGTAAATGCGTGACTGCAACTTCACAGTCTCCGGCAATATCACCGCAAACTCATCGCCTCCATAACGGCAAGGCACGTCCGCCTGCCTACAGGTCTCGCGTATGGCGGATGCCACAGCAATTATAGCTGCATCGCCGGCCTGATGGCCATAGGTATCATTGATCGGCTTGAGCATATCCATATCCAGCATAGCAACAGTAAGAGATTCCTGGTGCCGTATCGCCCTGCGTAATTCCTCATGCAGGCGCTTCCGGAAGTACTCTTTATTGTAGAGCTGCGTCAGCGGATCGTGGATAGCACGCTTCTCAAGGTCCCGTACGGCCGCATCATGATAGCTTTCGGTCGACGAGAGCATAAGCTCATCAAGCAAACGGTCCAGGTATTGCGTCATCTCGACTGTCACTTTCAGTTTGCGCTCTTTACTTGCCAACTCAAGGCTATTCCATAGATGCTGACGCAGCTTGATGTATTCGATCACCACTTCGTGCAACTCGAAACGCTGTGTGTGCCTCAAGCGGCCGTGGTCGGCGGCGAGGCGCTGAGCAAGCTCCAACGGACCAGACAGAGGGCGGGTACCAATAGACTTAACTCGACTTTTGGGCACATTAAGAGGACCCGTTATGATCGAAAGCGGCGCTGTTTCGTTATCAGGAGCCTGGTGCGCCTCAACTGCCTGGGCGAGGTTCTGTAGTATTGCTTTCATGCCGTCGACGATCTCGGCCGTAAGCATAGTCTTATGCACTTCGGTGCGTTTGCTGCGCCGCAGGTCATCTACCCAATCTTTAGTTATAGCATCTATACTGTCGTTTAGAGCTTCAGCCGTCTCTTTAAACATAGCCCTTCTTCCAGAGGTACCTGGCCTGACAAGCTAATATCGGGCAAGGTCTATGCCACTGTAGTTTGCTTATACCACGAGTGATCAGAATCCTTCATGACCGTTCTGACGAATCTTGGCTGAGATCTCTCCGCACTGATATGATCATTCGGTCTTTCTTAATATTGCAGTAATAGAATGCGCTGCCCACTTACTATACACCTCGTACGCTATATTACTAATACACCATACGTAGTTACGCACAATTTCAAGCACTAACGGACACCGTTCGAGCGTGAAGTGAGGCCGAACTGCGTAAGGTGAGTTACTGATCAATTCTTTGTCGGCACACGCAGGCACAGACGATCTAGCCATGTCATACAGTTTGGGTGCTAGAATAATGGACTGTGAACCCACCCTTGCCTTTCTAATCTATAACTATTCGGTGTGCCCCAATGTTGCGGCACGATTAGTGTAGATAGAGCACATATGCCAGAGCTGCCAAACACACCTGAACAGATCGCGATTACCGATGTACCTTATGTACCTGTATTTAGGGGTCGGCTACCACCATTACTTGCGTGCGCCAACTGCCAGCAAAGGTGGCAGATCAGTAGCAGACAATTGCGCAGTTAAGCAGGCGCATCGTAAAGCTTGGAGAGCATCTGGGCCGTAACAAATGCGGCTCGGACGAGCCGCCAGCGGAAGCCAATACGTTCCTCGTCATTCATGTCTACAGCTCCACTTGCGCAAGCAGGCTTTGCATGTTTTGAGTGTCATGATGCAGCTATTCCCTGGTACTGCTATTCTGCCTTCTCTCATGGCTAAACGGTTACCCTGATTTACCACAGATAATAACACAACAATCTTATTGTTGGATTAGCATGTAAGTTGCAGGCTACTACCGGAATGTACCCAAAATAGAAAAGGACATCATGGTGACCCAATGATATTAAGGGTGCAACTTGGAGTAATAAGCTTCTTTATTTCCTGAACAAAGACTTGACAAAGACTGATAGATGTGATATAGTTACTCCAACAGGGATCGAAGTCGTGGTGCTCGCCCTCCACAAAAATCACGGCTTCTGTCCCGGTTCCATCATAATCAGCACAATCCCTCATAAACACAGGCGATAGAGCAAACAAATGCGTACAGATGGTAACAGACAAGCTGAACATGTGGTGATAGCAGGTGCAGGCCTGGCAGGTCTCTCCGCAGCTAAGTACCTCGCAGACTCGGGCTACAGAGTAACACTTTTAGAAAAGCGCCCGGTAACAGGTGGGAAAGTTTCCTCGTGGCAAGATGCTGATGGTGATTGGCTCGAAAGCGGGTTGCATGTATTCTTTGGCGCTTACCGGAACCTCCTGCTTTTCATGCGGGAAATTGGCCTCGACAGCAGCCTTATATGGATGCCGCATACTCTCACCTTCTCGAAACCGGGAGGGGTGCTCTCGCCTCTCCGCTTCCCCACATGGCTGCCTGCGCCCTGGCATGGACTCACCGCTATCGCGCGCAATCGCGGGGTGCTTAGCCAGCATGACAAAGTGCGTACCGGCCTCGGCCTTCTCTGGCCTATTTTGGGAAACCAGGCATATATAGACCGCCAGGACAGCATCTCTTATTCCAGGTGGCACCTGACCCATGGTCTTAGTCGCCGCTCCCTGGCCGATTTTTTTGATACGATGGCTCTGGCGCTCAACTTTGGCAAGAGCAGCGATGTATCGGCAAAGCTCCTTCTCACCGTGCTAAGCCACTTCGGCAAAGAAACAGATGGTTCACGCGTTGCCTTTCTCAAAGGTTCGCCGGAGGTGCGACTTTTCGGGCCATTGCGTAAGCTGTTGGAGGCACGTGGCGTCGAGATCCGCCTGGATACCAAAGTCAGCAAGGTTCTGTTTGATGAGGAAGGCAGCAAAGTTGAGGGCTTCTTGATCGATGATGGCAGTATCGAGAAAGGTGACTACTACATCTCAGCCATGCCTGTGCATAATCTATGGAAGACGCTGCCGGAGTCACTCCGGGTGATGGAGCCTTTCACTAGCCTGCGCCACCTGCACGGAGTGCCCGTTATGACGGTGCAGCTATATTTCGATAGACCTGTTACCGGAGTAAAGAATCTCATATTCTCCAGCGGCACGCACATGTCAGTTTATGCGGAGCTCGGCCAAATATGTCCCGACTTCAATGAGGGAGAACGAGGTAGATCGATGGTTGAGCTTGTAGTAGCCCCAGCCGCCGAATGGTTCAAGCTAAGCGATGCTGAACTGATCGGCAGGGTCATGGAAGAATTTACGGCTCTACACCCTTCAGCAGCAGGCGCGAAACTACTCAAAAGCACGATTGTGCGCATTCCCCAGTCGGTATATAGAGCGCGCCCGGGAATGGACCGCTACCGACCAGACCAGGCTACAACTGTTGCTAACTTCTTCTTGTGTGGGGATTACACACGGCAAGACTACCTGGCAAGTATGGAAGGGGCAGTGCTGAGCGGAAAGCAAGTAGCAGCCCGTATCCAGGCAGTCGCGCCCCACTATAGTGGCCGCGATAAGAGGCATGAAGCGATTGAGTATAGGACGGAGGTGCCACTTGGAGTCTAATACTGCCTATAGCTTCACCAATCATGCACCATCTACCCTCTGGTCGAGCGCCCTGTTTCCTGCTGAGCCCCCCGCGAGCGCACAAGTGTTGGAACGCCTTGCCGAGTACCTGACCCCCCCTCACAGCCATCTTAGTGAAACTCGACACAGACGCCAAAGAGTCATCGGCAGAAGCCCCGACGAATCAACAGGCTGGGCCTACAAGGCATGTACAGAAATTATTAAAGAGCACTCGAAGAGCTTTTACTTCAGTGCGCGCCTGCTACCTGCCGGCAAGCAACACAGCATCATGTCCCTTTACGCCTTCTGCCGGTTGAGCGATGACCTCGTAGATAACGCCGACGATTGCGACGACCGAGAAGCGGCGCGAGAAAAAGCCAACATTGCTCTCACTGCATGGGCCGACCAGAACCGTGGCAATAATTACAGTATCCATAACGGCAGTCATGACAGCCACAACCCGGTGGTCATTGCCTGGGCCGATACCCGTGCCCGCTTCTCGATACCATCGCAACTGGTTGATGACCTGTTGTCGGGTATCAGGATGGACCTGACCATCAGCCGATACGACACCTGGGACGAACTCTGGCTCTACTCCTACAGAGTAGCAAGCACAGTTGGATTGATGAGCATGTATATCACCGGAGCCGAAACGATGCAGGCCGTGCCCTATGCTGTACAGCTAGGGATCGCCCTGCAGCTTACCAACATCTTGCGCGATGTGGGTGAAGACGCGCGGGTCGGACGCATTTATCTGCCAGCTGAAGACATGGAGCGCTTTGGTTATACAGAGGATATGCTCCTCGATGGTGTCCTTAACCGGCAGTTTGTTGAACTGATGAAGTTTGAAGTAGCGCGAGCAACGGCGCTCTACCGGTCGGCCTATCCTGGCGTGGCGATGTTGCCACGTGACAGCAGATTAGCTGTAAGCGCGGCAGCCAACGTCTACCGGGGAATATTAGGTAAGATCGAGGCTGCAAAGTATGACGTGTTCAACAGGAGGGCGCATCTGAGCATGGGAGAAAAGGTGAGGGCTCTGCCGCGCATATGGCTCGAGCAGAAGAGAGCAACAAGCAAAAGACAAAGGGAAATATAGCAGAAAACGGGTAAACAAGTATTTTTATAGAACCGGCGTAAAAGATACAAAGCAAGGAGCTAAAGATATGATATCTACAGCAAACATGAATACATCAAACGTAGATATAACAAGATGGAACCCTATTTCCACAGACGGTTGGAACACAGTTGCTAAATCCGAGGCACATACACAAGGACCCAGTAGCCTTGTTAAGACACTACCCGAGCTACCGACATGGAAAGAGTGTAAAGATGACCAGCTTATGAGAAGCATAGGCATGGGACAGACGGAAGCGTTCGAGGAACTTTACGACCGCTACGTGCGCGGCTGCTTTGGCCTCGCCATGAAAATTGTGCGTGACCCATCGGTCGCTGAAGAAGTTGTGCAGGATGTCTTTATGAAGCTATGGAGCCAACCTGGTATCTTTTCACCCGAAAGGGGCAAGTTTTCTGGTTGGCTACTCACCCTGGTGCATAACCGCTCGGTTGACAAACTCCGCAGACTGAAGACGAGACAGGGGCGCATCATACTGCCACTCGACAGTGAGGGAGAGGGCGAAGTGAGCCTGGCCGACCTGCTGCCCGATAACGCACCCACTCCACATGAGGCGGCATGGACAGGCGAAAAGGGGCGCATAGTGCGTGACGCTCTCCGCCTCCTGCCCGAGCCGCAACGTCAGGCTATTACAATGGCATACTTCAACGGCCTCACCCAGAAGGAGATAGCTGACCAGCTCCAGGAGCCCCTGGGCACTATCAAGACCCGTACACGATCGGCTCTTCAGCAGTTGCGCCGTGCCCTGGCCGTACAGGGATTGCTCGGAGACCTGCGGTGAAAGTTATAGTAGTGGGTGGCGGTCTGGCCGGCCTGACCGCCGCCGCAGACCTTGTAGACAGTGGGGCTGATGTTTTGTTGCTGGAGAAGCGGTCCGTGCTGGGAGGCAAGGTCTCGTCATGGCTGGAGCAGGACTATCAGGTTGAATCAGGGCTGCACATCTTCTTCGGATGTTATACGGAGCTGCTCGCGGCAATGAAGCGAGTAGATGCCTACAGTCACATCAACTGGAAAGAACATGCTATCTATATGGCGCAGCCAGGTGGCAAAGTGTCACGCTTCAGCTTTCCAAACGTGCCGGCCCCTTTCAATGGTATTGTTGCCTTTACAGCCAACGATTTGCTCACCTGGCACGAGAAGTGGACCAATGTAAAGGCGCTAATACGACCGTGGCTGATGTCGCTCGATCAGGTAGCGAAATGGGACGATCGCACCTACGGTGACTGGCATAGAGGCTACGGCATAGCCGAGGGTGTACTAACGAAATGGTGGAACCCAATCGCTCTCTCTATGGGCTTTCTCCCCGCAGATGAAATGTCGGCCAGACCAATGACGACGGTGTTTCACCACTTCTCACGCGCGGGCCAGGCATCTCGCGTGGGCTTCCTCGACGGCCCCCCTTCCGAGAGACTACACAAATCGTTCGCTGACTATATCAGGCAGCGCCGAGGAGAGATCCGGACCGGTAGCAAGGTGCAAGAGCTTGTTATCAGTTGGGACACAGGTAAGCCGGTGATTAGTGCCGTACGCATGGAGGGCGGTGAAGAGTTGGTGGCCGACGCCTTTGTAGTGGCTACGCCGCTGCACAACGCCAGGCAGATGATACCCCGAGTGCTGAGTAACATCGACTATTTTAGCAGCCTCTGGAAACTCAAGAGCGTGCCGGTCATGAATGTGCAGGTGTGGTTCGATCGCTACGTCTCAAGGCGCGACAACCTTCACTTCACGGCACATGCTCCCTTCTCCGTTTTTGCCGATCTGGCTGTAACCAGCCCTTTGTATGACAGGACAGGTGGTTCGGTAGTTTCTATGGCTGTAGCCCCGGCACAACACCTCTGGCAATTGTCTGACCAGGAGATAATCCAGATTTGCATAGATGCTCTGGCCGACCTGTGGCCGCGCACCCGAACGGCCAGGGTTGTACACAGCAGCCTGGTGAAAATACCTAATTCGATCTATCGAGAAGTACCGGGTAGCGACGCGCTTCGTCCCACACAGAAGACGCCTGTATTCAACCTGGCACTTGCAGGAGATTATACCAGGCAAGATTACATGGCCTCCATGGAAGGAGCAGTGCGTAGCGGGCACAGGGCGGCTAAGGTGCTGCTAAATGATCCCAGCCAAGTCGCTACGCCTCAATAGAGGCAGGGAGATAGCACCTCCTATATCGGCAGTTCCTGCTCGTCACGTTTCGTTCCCTTCCGCTGCCTTTCATCCAGCACACTTTGGGTGGTACAATAAGAGGATAGTTTAAACATTAAGTGAGTTGTTTATGGAAAATGTAATTACAAGAGATACAGGGCGAACTAGGGTAAACGTCCGCCCACAAGCTGTGAGGCTGAAGCCAACCCGGCCCTGGATGCAGGATTTCTGGCTTTGGATATTGCTGGTGGGTCCCCTGGTGGCTCCTCTATTCGTAGCACTGAATATCCCGCTGCTTCAGCCCTTTGCAGCAGGAATTTATCTACTCGGTGAAACAGTCTGCCCAAAGGTCGATATACACCTTATGTTCCTGGGACAGCCGATGGCGGTTTGCCCTTCGTGCTGGTTCTCCGTCTTCGGGCTATGGACAATGCGCTTACTCTATGGGCGCGCCGGCGAGGGATTGGGACCATTTTCAAGACTCCACTTGCGGGCCGCGTGGCAGCGCTGGCAAAATACCTCCGTCACTACAAAGGCGGGCGTGCTCGCTCTTGGGTTCATCCCGTGGGCCGCAGATGTCATGCTCTGGGATACAGGCACATGGGCTAGCCCACACGCCTTTATGATGCTGGCCGGCTACATTGGGGGCCTGGCAGCAGGTTCACTGCTCCTGCCCGTAGCCTCGGCGATGCGTATGAGGGTGCAGATGGCGAAGATTGGCTAGCACCGCGCCAAACCCGCAAGTTGGTCAGCGCCCAGACATATTTGCCGAGCTAGAGAGCCGTTACCCCCTTACGGTAACGGCTTTTTCGCAGATGGAGTCGGGAGCCGAGGCGCTAAGCGCGGTATGTGAACTGGAACGGCGCTGGGTAAAGTTAAATAGTGGCGGTACACATGCCAAACCCTTCCGGTATGTCGAGACTCCCGACGACCTACCGCCGTGCCCACCTGAGCATAGCTTTGATGTTGTGGTGGCTGGAGGCGGGCTTGGGTTGATTACAGGGCTGGCACTCGCCCAACGCGGCTTCAAGGTGATGGTGTTCGATCGCGACAAGGTAGGTGCCGCACATCGCGAATGGAATATATCCGAACGTGAACTGGCTGCTTTTCAACGCTGGGGCATTTTCACGCCAGCGGAAATGGCTGCGACTGTTGCCAGGCGTTACAGCCGTGGGGTCATCTCGTTCAGTGCGGAAGAGACTGGAGTAAACGCCTGCCCCCTGGAACTGGAGGGCGTGCTGGACGTGGCACTCGACGCACAGGCGTTGCTTGACCTGGCGCGCAGGCGGTTCACAGAGGCAGGCGGCGTTATCAAGGAAGGACGGGCTTTTCGGCGGCTCCATATAGCTCGCAAGGGAGAAATAACTTCAGTATTCGAGGTAAGTGGCCCAACAGGCTGCGAGATTTACAGGACCAGGCTGGCCGTCGACACTATGGGCTCAGTTTCGCCTATCGCCGTCGCCCTTAATGGAGGTGTCCCTTTTGATGGGGTCTGCCCTACAGCGGGCACAATAGTCAAGGGTATAGATCTCGAGCACACAACTGGAGATGTGCTCGTCACTGTTACGGGATCGAGAAGCGGCAGGCAGTTGATCTGGGAGGGCTTCCCAGGACATGAGGATGAGACCACAGTTTATCTTTTCTACTACAGCAGCACGGGTCGAGAGGAAGCCGGGAAGCAGAGCCTGCTGGCTCTTTTTGAGCAATACTATGCTCTGTTGCCCACATATAAAGAGTTGCTACCCACGTTCAGGCATCTCAAGCCGGTGTTCGGCTATATACCCGCGCGACATGGGAGGCCGGGGCGCAACGCGGCAAGGGGTTTGCTCTGCCTGGGAGATTCGGCTGCCGGGCAATCTCCACTCACATTCTGCGGGTTCGGATCGTTCGTACGGCACATAGGGCGCGTCGCTTCCCTCCTGGATTATGCTCTGGAAAGTGGCCTCCTGGAAGAAAAGCACCTGGCAAGCATCAGCCCTCACCAGGCCAACCTGGGCGTAGCGTGGGTCTTCAGCCGGTTTATGCAGCCCTGGCGAGGCGGAGGTGAAACAGGCGTGAATCGCTTGATGAACATTTTCTGCCGGGCACTACAAGATGTCGGCCCCGGCACGACGCTACGATTTCTTCAGGACAGGTACTCATTTGGAGAATACCTGCGTATCATGCTCACCACGGCGAGATACTATCCAGGCGTCTTCGCCTTGACAGCTCGCGTGCTTGGTCCACAAGGTCTCGCCAGATGGGCAGGCGACATTACTAAGTTCGCATTCGACGGCGCATGCCGCACTGCGTACAGGCTATTTGGCAGGGCCGCATGGCAGAGGTTGGAAAAGCTATTCGCGTTCACCTCTCCGGCAATATCTCTCAAGATGAGGGCCCTGAGGAGCGCCTGGCTGGCGAGCGAGTAGAAGAGCGGCATGGATGCGCCCTGCTCTCCTTTATACTGCTTTCACGGATCTATCCTATGGTCCTGCCACCGGCTAGTCGTTTCTAAACCGTAGCAAAAATGATGAAGGTGGCCTGATCTGATATAATAGCCCGAGAAACGCATATTGCGGCTTTTCCGTGAGCGGCTCGATAGGTATATCGAGGTAGCCTATCCCTCCTAACGGAAGTGCAGGCAGGAGTCTAAGATGTCTAGAATACTTTTTGGCGTATTGCTTGGATTGGTGGGCTTGCTTTACCTGTGGCTGGCCTTTGAATCGATAGGGCCAGGCATCAGCTCAGGGGACTGGGTATCTTACCTGGGAGCAATGCTTTTTCTTGCCGCAGGGATCGGGGCAACGTTTGCCGGGCTAAACCTGGTGCGAACAAAGCGGCGTTAATGCAACGCCATTATGTAACAGATAACAGACAGCCCTCTACCACCCTGTGGATAGCGGGTTCTCTCTTTACCGAGGCCCTCCTATTAACATGTGCAATAAACATGTGTGCCGATCAACATGTGCAATGTAGTATGACCAGGTGCCTTTTCAGCTACAATCATGGCAGCAACAACTCTGAGGGGACCGCGTGAATTATCAAGATGCGATTGACTACATAAACAGTTTCGTAGATTATGAGAAAGAACCTGGCATGGGCCGAGACGATGGGCTCGAAGGGCTCGACCGGGTACGGCTGCTAATGAGGCTCCTCGGCAACCCTCAGCGGCATTTTAACAGCATCGTAGTAGCAGGTACCAACGGGAAAGGCTCTGTATCGGCGGTAATGGAATCGATCCTCAGGCAGGACGGTTACAGGACCGGCCTGTACACGTCACCACATCTCCATACCTTTCGTGAGCGCATCCGTGTCGATGGCGAGATGATCAGCCCAGCAGACCTTGCCCATTATACCGAAGTGGTACAGGAAGTGGTAAGCCGCATAATACGCCTTATGGAGCCAAGCCTGGTACCGACAACCTATGAGATTACCACGGCTATAGCGTTCCTCCACTTCCGCGAGGTAGGTGTAGACATGGCTGTGCTGGAGGTGGGGCTAGGGGGCAGGCTGGACGCGGTGAACATCGTCACTCCGGTAGTATCGGTGCTGACAGCCATCAGTCTGGATCACACCAGGGTCCTGGGTAATACCATAGCCGAAATCGCCAGAGAGAAAGCCGGGATCATCAAAGATGAAGGCAACGTGATCACTGCTCCGCAAGTACCGGAGGCAATGACTGTTATCAAGCAGGTGGCAGCCGAGCACCGTGCCAGCCTGGCGATTGTGGGGCGCGATCCCTACATCAGTGGAGATAAACTTCCGGAAATGGTGTCGGATGAGGAAGGGATCCCCATATACCAATCCTTCGATATAGGCTTCAAGTCGGAGGTAGAGGATGTACCGGACTCCAAGATGCGAGTCAAGTTGCCTTTGCTGGGCGGCCACCAGCAGATAAACGCAGCTATTGCCATGGCAGCCATGCGCACGTTGAATATCCTGGGTATGCCCATAAGCGGTGAGGCCGTGCTTGAGGGGATTGAAAGGGTGGTATGGCCCGGGCGAATGGAAGTGATCCAGCGCGATCCCCTGGTTATGGCGGACGGCGCGCACAACCCTGCCTCGATGACCAAGCTCAAGCAGGCTATGGGGGAGCTATTTCACAGGTCGCGGTTGATTATAGTGTTAGGCCTCTCCAGCGACAAGGATATCGAAGGATTTATCTACGAGCTATACAGTTGGTCGGGAAGCATATTAGGTCTCACTATAGAGCATGTGATAGTCACCAGGTCGCAACACCCACGCGCTGCCGATCCTGGTGTGGTGCTTAGAGAAGTAGAGAGACGCCAACTCAAAGTGGAGGTTGTAGACACGGTTCCGGGCGCGTTATTGCGCGCCGAAGGCATTGCACGGGGTCTGAGCTATGGTGGAGGAGACAGGCCGATTGTATTGGTGACCGGCTCATTGTTCGTTGTAGCCGAAGCAAGAGAATACTTTGGCCTCAAACCTGATCTCTCAGAGGAATTAGCCTGATAAGCCCCACTATCATGACCGCAAATAATCAGAAGGCACAGAGTACGTGATATACTCTGTGCCTTTTCCATTTATTAAAACGCGCCTCTCGAGTCCCTCTCATTCCGGCTGAGTGCCGTTGCCGTTGGGGATGTCTTCCTCGCCCGCAGGACTCTGTCTACTCCGAGTGTGGCTACCCAGATAATACGTCATGCTCTGCAAGGCGATAACG